>NZ_JBSFWJ010000118.1:0-10586 GCF_053592695.1 Saccharopolyspora sp. NPDC002578
GTGGCGGAGCCACTCGGGAAAAAGATCCCGCAGCGAGGAAGCCGCTGAGGTTCCGCTACCCGGACACCCAAGCCAAAACGACCGGGCGGGCCCGGTCACGCCGCAGACGTAACCCTGTACACGTCGTAGACGCCTTCGATGTTGCGTACTGCCTTGAGGACGTGGCCGAGGTGCTTCGGGTCGCCCATCTCGAAGGAGAACCGGCTCACCGCTACCCGGTCCTTCGACGTGGTCACCGACGCCGACAGGATGTTCACCCTCTCGTCCGCGAGCACCTTCGTGACGTCGGAGAGCAGCCGGTGCCGGTCGAGCGCTTCCACTTGGATGGCGACGAGGAACACCGAGGACGCCGACGGCGCCCAGTACACCTCGACCAGCCGTTCCGGGGATTTGCGCAGGTCGTCGGCGTTGGTGCAGTCGGTGCGGTGCACGCTGACGCCGCCGCCGCGGGTGACGAATCCGAGGATCTCGTCGCCGGGCACCGGGGTGCAGCAGCGGGCGAGCTTGGACCACACGTCGCCGGCGTCCTTGACGACCACGCCGGAGTCGCCGGTGCTGCGGCGCCGCTGCTGCACGGTCGACGGGGTGGAGCGTTCGGCGATCTCGTCTTCGGCCTGTTCGACGCCGCCGATGAGCGCGACGAGCCGCTGCACGAGGTGGTGCGCGGAGACCTGCCGCTCCCCCACCGCCGCGTACAGCGCGGTGACGTCGACGTAGTGCAGTTCGCGGGCGACGGCCGCGATGGAGTCGGCGGTGACGAGGCGCTGCACCGGCAGGCCGAGCCTGCGGATCTCCTTGGTGATGGCTTCCTTGCCGCTGTCGATGGCCTCTTCGCGGCGTTCCTTCGCGAACCACTGCTTGATCTTCGCCTTGGCGCGCGGGGAGGCGACGAACGACAGCCAGTCCCGGCTCGGCCCGGAGCCTTCGGCTTTGGAGGTGAAGATCTCGACGACTTCGCCGTTCTCCAGCTTCCGCTCCAGGGCGACCAGGCGGCCGTTGACGCGGGAGCCGATGCAGCGGTGCCCGACCTCGGTGTGCACCGCGTAGGCGAAGTCCACCGGCGTCGACCCGGACGGCAGCGTGATCACGTCGCCCTTGGGGGTGAACACGAAGATCTCGCGGGTGGCGAGGTCGTAGCGCAGCGATTCCAGGAATTCGCCGGGGTCGGCGGCTTCCCGCTGCCAGTCCAGCAGCTGGCGCATCCAGGCCATGTCGTCGACTTCGACGGCCGATTGGCCGCCGCTGCCGTTGCGGCCCTTGGTCTCCTTGTAGCGCCAGTGCGCGGCGATGCCGTACTCGGCGGTGCGGTGCATCTCGCTGGTGCGGATCTGCACTTCCAGCGGCTTGCCTTCGGGGCCGATCACCGTGGTGTGCAGCGATTGGTAGACGCCGAAGCGGGGTTGGGCGATGTAGTCCTTGAACCGGCCCGGCATCGGCTGCCACAGCGCGTGCACCACGCCCATCGCGGCGTAGCAGTCGCGCACCTCGTCGACGAGGATCCGCACGCCCACCAGGTCGTGGATGTCGTCGAAGTCGCGGCCTCGGACGATCATCTTCTGGTGGATCGAGTAGTAGTGCTTGGGGCGGCCTTCGACCTTCGCGGCGAGTCGCGCGGTCCCGAGCTGGGCGGAGAGCTCGTCGGTGACGGTGCGCAGGTAGGTGTCGCGGGAGGGGGCGCGGTTGGCGACCAGGCGCACGATCTCGTCGTACTTCTTGGGCTGCAGGATGGCGAAGGCCAGGTCCTCCAGTTCCCACTTGATGGTGGCCATGCCGAGGCGGTGCGCGAGCGGGGCGAGCACTTCGAGGGTTTCGCGGGCCTTGCGGGCCTGCTTCTCCGGCGGCAGGAAGCGCATCGTGCGCATGTTGTGCAGCCGGTCGGCCAGCTTGATCACCAGGACGCGCGGGTCGCGGGCCATCGCGATGATCATCTTGCGGATGGTCTCGGCTTCGGCCGCCGCGCCCAGCTTCACCTTGTCGAGCTTGGTGACGCCGTCCACGAGGTGCGAGATCTCGTCACCGAAGTCCGCGCTGAGCCGCTCGACCGAGTAGTCGGTGTCCTCGACCGTGTCGTGCAGCAGCGCCGCCACCAGCGTCGTGGTGTCCATCCCCAGTTCACCCAGGATGGTGGCGACCGCCAGCGGATGGGTGATGTAGGGATCACCCGATTTGCGGCGCTGGTGGCTGTGCTTGTCCTCGGCGACGTCGTAGGCGTGCTGCAGCAGTGCCAGGTCGGCGTGCGGATGCAGTTCGCGGTGCACCGCTGCCAGCGGCTCCAGCACTTGCTTGACCTCCGCGGCGCGCTGCGCCGTGATCCGTCTGGCCAAGCGGGCACGTACCCGCCTGGTAGCCGAGGCGGGACGCACCTGCTCGGTTGCTGAGACAGGAGACTCGACGTCTTGGCTCACCGCTCGCTCCCGGGCATGGAGGGGACGTTGCACCCGGATCCTGAGGTGGTCACGACCCGGGCATCGAGAATAACGCCGTTCGGGCTACCGCCCCTCCCCGGCCGTCCCCCGAAACGTTGAACGGTCACTCTCAGCTTTGAGGCGACGTCAACACTTCACCGGAGCCGATCAGCTTCGCTGAAGATCGTCACACCGCCAGCAGCGCGTGCACGTCCGCGCCGAGCACCCGGTCCCGGCCGCCCAGCGCCGTCAGCTCCAGCACCACCGCCGCGGCCGAGACCTTCGCGCCCGCTCGCCCGAGCAGTTCGCACGCGGCGTTGAGGGTGCCGCCGGTCGCCAACACGTCGTCGACGACCAGAACGCGCTGACCAGCGCTGATGGTGTCGGCGGCGAGCTCCAGGCTTGCCGTTCCGTACTCCAGCGCGTAGTCGATGCGGTCGGCCACCTCCGGCAGTTTGCCCGGTTTGCGCAAGCCCACGACACCGGTGCCGTAGGCCTGCGCGACGGCCGCGCCGACGAGGAAACCGCGTGCTTCGACCCCGGCGACGACGTCGAACTCGTGGCCTTCACCGAGCGCGGTGACGACCGTCGAGAGCGCCTCGCCGTCGGCCAGCAGCGGACTGATGTCGCGGAACAGCACACCCGGTTCCGGGAAGTCCGGGACCTCCCGGATCAACCGCGACGCCTTGCTCAAGGTGGGATGAATCACCCGCACCACGTCGGAATCCGCCATCAGCGACGCTTCTTCCCGGTAGGACGGCTCGACTTGCCCGCCGGGCGGCGGCGGGACTGCGGCCCCGGCTCCCCGGACTTCTTGCCGACCGGAACGCTCGTCACCGAGGACGCGCCGGCCAGTTCCCGCTCCGGAGCGTCCTGCTGCGGCTCGTCGGGGACGGGCTCGCCCGCCTCCTTCGCCGCGGCCTTCGCCCGGCGCTGGCGCACCTTCGCGGCCTGCTGCTGGTACTTGCGGTCGCGCATCTTGAAGTCCACCAGCAGCGGCGTGGCCAGGAAGATCGACGACACGACACCGGCGATCATGCCGACCAGCTGCACCAGGGCCAGGTCGCGCAGCACGCCCACGCCGAGCAGCCACGCACCCACCACGAGCAGACCGGCCACCGGCAGCAGCGCGATCACCGAGGTGTTGATGGAGCGCATCAGCGTCTGGTTCACCGCCAGGTTCGCGGCCTCCGGATAGGTGCGCCTGGTCAGGCCGAGCAGGCCGCGGGTGTTCTCCTTGACCTTGTCGAACACCACGACCGTGTCGTAGAGCGAGAACCCGAGGATCGTGAGCAGGCCGATCACCGTGCTCGGCGTGACCTCGAACCCGATCAGCGCGTACAGCCCGGCCGTGACGACCACGTCGTGCAGCAGCGCGATGAGCGCGGCGACCGCCATCCACTTCTCGAAGTAGAAGGCCAGGAACACCGTCACCAGCACGAGGAACACGCCGAGCGCCAGCAGAGCCTGCTGGGTGATCTCGCCGCCCCAGGTACCGCTGACGGCGCTGTCGCTGACCGCGGCCGGGCTGGGCTGCCCGTCGGTCCCCAGCGGCTTGAGCTGGTCGAACAGGGTCTCCTTGACGTCGGAGACCTGCGCCGGCGTCAGCGATTCGGTCCGGACCTGGATGGTCTGGTTGCCCGCGGTGCCCACGAGCTGCACCGTTTCGGCGCGGTGCCCGAGCGCGTCCTGGAACGCGTCCTGGACCTGGTCCGTGCTGATCGGCCCCTGCGCTCCGACCGCGGGCACCTGGAGCTTGGTGCCGCCTTCGAAGTCGATGCCCAGGTTGAAGCCCTTGATGCCCATCCCGGCGATGCACACCAGGACCAGCAGGCCCAGCGAGACGTACCAGCGGAGGCGCTTGCCGACGATGTCGAACGCGCCGTTGCCGATGTAGAGGCGTTCGAAGACGCTCGTGCGCCGGGTGCCGCCGTCATCGGCGGTGCTCTGCGTGGCCACCGTCAGGCCTCCTTCGCGGTGGAAGCTCCCCGGCGGCGCGCGGACCGCTGCTCAGCGGCGAGGCGCTGCACCGAGCCGAGCCCGGACACCGAGGGCTTGGACAGGAACTTGTTCTTCGATGCCAGCGCCACCAGCGGGTGCGTCACCAGGAACACCACGACGAGGTCGAGCACCGTGGACATGCCGAGGGTGAACGCGAAGCCCTTCACCTGGCCCACCGCGAGCACGTAGAGCACGGCGGCGGCCAGGAAGCTCACCGCGTCGGCGGACAAGATGGTGCGCCGCGCCCGGATCCACGCCCTGGGCACCGCGGACCGGAAGGTCCGGCCTTCCCGGATCTCGTCCTTGAGGCGTTCGAAGAACACGATGAACGAGTCGGCGGTGATGCCGATGGCGACGATGAAACCGGCGATGCCCGCGAGGTCGAGGGTGAAGCCGATCCACCTGCCGAGCAGCACCAGCACGCCGTAGACGACGCCACCGGAGAGCACCAGCGAGAGCACGGTGAGCACGCCGAGCAGCCGGTAGTAGGCCAGGCAGTACGCCGCGACGAGGATCAGGCCGATGCCGCCCGCGATGAGGCCCGCTTCCATCGAAGCGACGCCCGCCGTCGCGGAGACCGTCTCGGCTTCGGACTGGTCGAACGCCAGCGGCAGCGAGCCGTACTTGAGCACGTCCGCCAGGTCGGTGGCGGTCTGCTGGTTGAAGTCGCCGTTGATGTTGGCGCTGCCGCCGAGCAGTGCTTCGTTGATCCGGGGCGCGGACACGACCTCGCCGTCGAGCACGAACGCGGCTTGCTGCCCGACGTTCGCCGAGGTGAAGTCCGCCCAGCGCTTGCCGCCTTCACCGGTGAACTCCAGGTTCACCGTCCAGCCGGGGTTCTGCTCGTTCGGCGGCATGGCCGCCGCGTTGGCGATGTCGGTGCCCGGCATGAACACCGGCTCCAGCACCAACTTCTGCGTCTTCTCCTGGTCGCAGGCGACCAGCGGCAGCTTCGGGTCGGCGTTGCCGCGCAGCGGGTCCTCCGCGTTGCAGTCCAGGGCCTGCAAGGCCTGCATCTGCACGTTCGGGTCGGTGCTCTGGCGGGTCTTCTTCGCCTCGTCGATCGCCGCCCGCTGCGCCTCCGGGTCCGCCTGCGAGGGCGGCTGCTGGGCGTGCGCGGCCTGCGGGGCCGTCCCGGACGGCTGTCCCGGCGGAGGCGGCGCCTGCACGGGCGCCACCATGTTCGGCACGACCTTGCGGAACTCCAGTTCCGCGGTCTGACCGAGCTGCTTGGCCTGGTCACCGCCCTCGCCGGGCACGGTGATCACCAGGTTGGAGCCGTCGAGGTTGACCTCGGAACCGCTGATGCCCATGCCGTTGACGCGGGTCTCGATGATCTGCCGCGCTTGGTTCAGCGATTCCTGCGGCGGCGGCTCCCCGTTCGGGGTGCGCGCGGTGAGCGTCACCCGGGTGCCGCCCTGCAGGTCGATGCCCAGCTTCGGGTGGGGCTTCTGATCGCCGGTGAGGAACACCAGTCCATACAGCGCCACGACGATCAGCGCGAAGATCGCGAGGTAACGCCCTGGGCGGATCTGCCCGGCCGGAGGTGCCACGGTGCGTCGGTCTCCTGTCCACGGTCTACGAATCGGTCGGAACACCGGATGCGCAGGGCGAAGCGCCCGCGATCTGATGCCCCGGATGATCGGTCACGCCGGAAGGCCGGAACGACCGTTGATCACAGTACGCGCCCGAACAGCACGAGCACGCCGGACGATCTAGGAAAGCCCGCTTCCAGTCTGCCAGGTGAGCCCTGACCGGGGTCGCGAGGGGCGGGCCCGCAAGGCTGCGATCTGCGAATACCGCCCGCAACGGGCAGAGCGGACGAGCGGCGCGAGCGGGCCGGGCCAGGCACCTCGCGGTTCGTAAACACGCCACGTCTCAACGAGCGGGACGGAGCAAATTCGGCAGCGACACCGAAAAATCGCATCGATGAGATCTCGATTTTCCGGCGACTCCGACTTCACCGCGTGAATTCCGCGAATCGGCGCCGGAACAGGCGGGAGCCGGAGTCGCCGCCACCACGGCGGCGACTCGACGGCTCCGGCCGAAACCCGGCACCTGTCGGTCACCGGGAGCGCGGCGGGCGGCCGGTGCGGTCACCGGCCGTTCCGGTTCAGCTGGTCTTCTGCTTCTCGATCGGCTCGGCGACCTCGGCGGTGGACTCGGAGGCGGGCACCTCGGTGGTGTCCTTCTCGTCCTTGACCTCGGTCTTCTCCGCGACCGGAGCCTCGTCCCGCTCGGTCTCGGCGTCCTCGGTGGTCGCGGTGTCCTCGGCGTCGGTGACGACCTTCTCGCGGACCGCGGCGCGCACCCAGGTGGTGACGACGCCCGGCGCGATCTCCAGGTCGATGCTGTCGTCCGTGCTCGACACGACGGTGCCGAACAGGCCGGAGGTCGTCATCACCCGGTCACCCGCCTCGAGCGAGTTCTGCAGCTTCTGCTGCTCCTGCATGGCCCGCTTCTGCTTGCGCGCCTGCAGGAACATCGGCACGGCGAGCAGCACGATCAGCAGGGGCAGGAACAAGGATTCCAAAGACATAATGCTCCGTTCGGCGGATGCCGTGGGGACGGCCCTGGCCACCAGCCGGGGGCGCCCGAATTGTTCGGATATAGCGCTTCCAGTGTGCCAGCCATGTCGATGGGCCCTGCGCCGCCCGCCGACCGCGAGGGGCCGAACCGATCTCCGGCGAGGCCACCGGGGCCGTCAACGCGGCGCAGCCTATCGCTAGCGGAGTGCCCGGTCTCACAAGCCCCGACGGACTACTCGAACAGGGCGGCCTGGGACTCGCCGGGGGCGTGCGGGGGCGGGGTGAGCCCGACGTGCTGCCAGGCCGCGACGGTCGCGACGCGCCCGCGGGAGGTGCGGGCGAGCATGCCCGCGCGGACCAGGTACGGCTCGCAGACCTCCTCGACCGTGGTCGGTTCCTCCCCCACGGCCACGGCGAGGGTGGTTACGCCCACCGGACCGCCGTGGAAGGACCTGACCAGGGCGGACAGCACCGCGCGGTCGAGCCGGTCCAGGCCGAACTCGTCCACGTCGTAGACCTCCAGCGCGGCTCGCGCCACCTCCAGGGTCACCGCTCCGTCGGCGCGCACCTCCGCGTAGTCGCGGACCCGGCGCAGCAGGCGGTTGGCGATCCGGGGGGTGCCGCGCGAGCGGCGGGCGATCTCGGTGGCGCCGTCCGGGCGCAGGTCCACGCCGAGGATCCCGGCGGAGCGGCGCACCACCAGTTCCAGCTCGTCCGGCGTGTAGAACTCCATGTGCGCGGTGAAGCCGAACCGGTCCCGCAGCGGGCCGGTGAGCGTGCCGGAGCGGGTGGTGGCGCCGACCAGCGTGAACGGGGCGATCTCCAGCGGAATGCTGGTGGCCCCGGGACCTTTGCCGACGACGACGTCGACGCGGTAGTCCTCCATCGCCAGGTAGAGCATCTCCTCGGCGGGCCGAGCGATGCGGTGGATCTCGTCGATGAACAGCACATCGCCCTCGGCGAGGTTGGACAGCATCGCCGCGAGGTCGCCGGGCCGTTCCAGCGCGGGGCCCGAGGTCACCCGGATCGCCGCGCCGAGCTCCGCCGCCATGATCATCGCGAGGCTGGTTTTGCCGAGGCCGGGCGGCCCGGAGAACAGCACGTGGTCGGGCTGTTCCCGGCGGTTGAGCGCGCCGTGCAGCACCAGTTGCAGCTGTTCGCGCACCCGGGGCTGGCCGACGAACTCGGCGAGCCTGCGCGGGCGCAGCGTGCTCTCGACGTCCTGCTCGGCCGGTTCCTGCTGCGGGTCCAGCGGTCCCTCACCCGGCAGCGCTCCGGGCAGGGGTTCGTCGTCGAAGGACTCGTCGTCGAAGGACACGTCGCTCATCGCGGCCCCAGCGTGGCGAGCGCCTTGCGCAGCACCGCCGAGGTGTCGGCGGGGGCGCCGTCGGCGGAGAGCACCGCCTCCACGCTCTGCTCGGCCTGCTTCGCGGAGAAACCGAGGCCCACCAGCGCTTCGGCGACCTCGGAGCGGACCCGTCCGCGGTCGGGCGCGCCCGCCTGGACACCGGAACCGCTGCCGGCGAGCGTGCCGACCTTGTCGCGCAGTTCAAGGATCAGCCGTTCGGCGCTCTTCTTCCCGATGCCCGGCACCTGGGTGAGCGTCGTCAGGTTCCCGTCGGCGAGCGCGTGGCAGAGCTGCTCCGGCGAGAGCACCGCCAGCGTCGCCAACGCCAGCCTGGGCCCGACACCGGAGGCGGTCTGCAGCAGGACGAACAGGTCCCGCGCCTCCGCGTCGGCGAAGCCGTAGAGGGTGAGCGAGTCCTCCCGGACGATCAGCGTCGTCGCGAGCAGCGCTTCCTCACCGCGGCGCAGCCCGGCGAGCGTGGCCGGGGTGGCGTGCACGGCGTAGCCGAGGCCGCCGACGTCGACCACGGCGTGATCCAGCCCGATCGAGAGCACCGGGCCGCGTACCGAAGCGATCATCGTGTGGGGTCTCCTCTGCCTGCCGAGGAACGCCGGGCGTCCCGCAGCCGTTGACGGTGCGCCTTGGCGAGTTCGGCGGCCTTGGCCTCCGCCGCGGCCAGCCGGGAGGTCATCGGCGCCCGCCACAGGTGGCAGACGGCCAGTGCGAGCGCGTCGGCGGCGTCGGCGGGCCGCGGCGCCTCGCTGAGCCCGAGGACCTTGGTGACCATGAGCGTCACCTGGCGCTTGTCGGCCCGGCCCGAGCCGCTGATGGCGGCCTTGACCTCGCTGGGCGTGTGGAACGCGACGGGCAGCCCGCGGCGGGCGGCGGCGAGCGCCACCACTCCGGAGGCCTGCGCGGTGCCCATCACGGAACGCACGTTGTGCTGGCTGAAGACGCGTTCGATGGCCACCACCTCGGGCTGGTGGGCGTCCATCCACTGCTCGACGGCGTCGGCGACGGCTTTGAGCCGCATCGGGAGCTCGTCGCCGGGCGGGGTGCGCACGACACCGACCGCCACGCAGGAGATGTGCCGGTTCCGCCCGCCGTCGACCACGCCGATCCCGCAGCGGGTCAGCCCCGGGTCGACTCCCAGCACACGCACGACTTCCTCCTCGGCACTTCGAACATCGGGGTCGGGATCATCAGGCTCAGGATCATCGGGGGTCGATCATCCGCGTTCGGAGTCGTCCGCGCGACGGGCCCGCCCCCTCAGACGAGGCGGGAACACCCGTTCGACA
Organism: Saccharopolyspora sp. NPDC002578; assembly: GCF_053592695.1. NCBI lineage: Bacteria > Bacillati > Actinomycetota > Actinomycetes > Pseudonocardiales > Pseudonocardiaceae > Saccharopolyspora > Saccharopolyspora sp. NPDC002578. The sequence goes on from NZ_JBSFWJ010000118.1 coordinate 9,581, forward strand.
CCTTACGCGCCGACCGCGCCGGTCCCCCCGTACGACACACCCGATGATCACCCGTCCGCGCGGTCCGCGCCGCACCGCCCCCTCCGGACGCTCAGGGGCCGTCGACGCCGGGCGTCCAGTACTCCGGAGCGCCGCTGTCGGTGAGCACCGGCTGGTACTCGGCGAAGCCGCCCGGCGCGTCCGGCTGCCACGGGAAGGTGCCGTCCGGCGCGGACACGATCAGCTGCAGGGCGGGGAAGGTCGCGCCTTGGTAGACGGCGAACGCGCTGCCCAGGAACTCCGGGAAGTGCCGCGTGGCCACCCGTTCGAACGTGACCGGGCAGCCTTCCAGGAACCCGGCGTAGAGCTGCCCGGGCGTGAAGCGCTCCCCCGCGGACGCGCGGGCGACGTAGGTGTCGACCACCGCCTGCGCCACGTCGCGGGGCAGGCCGATAACCACGACCTCCGGCTTGCCGAAGCGTCTCCACGCCCCGACGGAGAACGCGTACGCGGCACCGGCCTCGTCCGCCGCCACGTGCACCACCGCGGCCCCTTGCCGCTCCGCGGTGCTCACCAACCACTGCCGCAACTGCTCTTCCGTCTCGGCCACGAGCCCCATTCTGCCGATTCTCATCCGAACGGGGGAACCCCCGACACCAGGACTCCCCCCAGCACGAACACCCGCAACCGAGGAACCCGATCCCCCGACAACCGAAGCCACGCCTGCCTCGCGGCCAAAGGCCGCGCCTCTAGCGGCGAAGCCGTGCCTTGGGCGGCGAAGCAAGCCTGCTCGGCGGCGTAGCCGTGCCTCGCGGCGAAGCCGTGCAGTGGGCTGCGAAGCCAAGCCTGCCCTGCGGCCGGAGGCCGTGCCTGTATGCGCGTCAGCGCATAGCCCACGTCGAAAAGCCGACCACCCGCGGGTTCTCAGCTTCCTTCTCGCGAGGACGGCTTTTTCCCTCGTGGCGGAGCCACTCGGGAAAAAGATCCCGCAGCGAGAACACAACAGGGTCCAAGAGTTCGCAGGTAC
>NZ_JBSFWJ010000119.1:0-10392 GCF_053592695.1 Saccharopolyspora sp. NPDC002578
TACACGTTGGGTTTGGAGGGTCCGGCGGTGACGGTGGATACGGCGTGTTCGTCGTCGTTGGTGGCGATTCATCTTGCTGCGCAGTCGATTCGGCAAGGCGAGTGTTCGATGGCGTTGGCGGGTGGCGTCACGGTGATGGCCTCTCCCAGCACGTTCGTCGAGTTCTCCCGGCAGCGCGGGTTGGCGCCGGATGGCCGGTGCAAGGCGTTCGCGGCGGCGGCCGATGGGACCGGCTGGGGCGAGGGTGTCGGTGTCTTGTTGTTGGAGCGGTGTTCGGATGCTGAGCGTGCTGGGCATGAGGTGTTGGCGGTGTTGCGGGGTTCGGCGGTGAATCAGGATGGTGCGTCGAATGGTTTGACGGCGCCGAATGGTCCTTCGCAGCAGCGGGTGATTCGGGCGGCGTTGGAGCGGGCGGGGTTGTCCGCTGTGGATGTGGATGCGGTGGAGGGGCACGGAACCGGGACGACGCTGGGTGATCCGATCGAGGCGCAGGCGTTGTTGGCGACTTATGGGCAGGGGCGCTCGGCGGATCGGCCGTTGTGGTTGGGGTCGGTGAAGTCGAACATCGGTCATACGCAGGGTGCTGCGGGTGTGGCGGGTGTGATCAAGATGGTTTTGGCGATGCGGCATGGGATTTTGCCGAAGACCCTGCACGTGGACGAGCCGTCCCGGGAGGTGGACTGGTCCTCAGGTGACGTCCGGTTGTTGACCGAGCAGCGGGCGTGGCCGGAAACGGATCATCCGCGCAGGGCGGCGGTGTCGTCGTTCGGGATCAGCGGCACCAACGCACACCTGATCCTGGAGCAGGCCCCGGCGACCACCACTGTCCACCCCGCTGTCGTGGCCGAACCCTGCCGATCGAGCCTGCCGTTCTTGATCTCCGGCGCCACCGAAGCCGGATTGCGCGGCCAAGCCGTCCGCCTTGAGTCCTATGTGGACGACAATCCTGAGCTGCCGATCGGCGACCTCGCCGCGGCTTTGGCGACCCAGCGCGCGGCACTGCCGCACCAGGCCGCCGTGATCGCCGATGATCGGGGCGGGCTGCGCGCCGGATTGCGCGCGCTGACCAGCGGCGAAACCGCCGGACGACTGCTCCAGGACACTCCGGTCGCCGGTGAAGTGGCCTTCCTGTTCACCGGGCAGGGCAGCCAACGCCCAGGAATGGGAAGCGAGCTCTACGACCGGATACCTGAATTCCGGGACGCCTTCGACGAGGTCTGCGCGGAGCTGGACCGGCACCTCACCGGACGTCCGCTGCGCGAGCTCGCCCACGCCGTTCCCGGCACGACGGAAGCGGAACTGCTGGACCGCACCGAATTCGCCCAACCCGCCCTGTTCGCCTTGGAAGTGGCCTTGTTCCGCCTCTGGGAGCAGTGGGGAGTCCGGCCGGACTACCTCGCCGGACACTCGCTCGGCGAGCTCACCGCGGCGCACGCGGCCGGGGTGCTGTCCCTGCCCGATGCCGCCGCGCTGGTCGTCGCACGTGGCCGGTTGATGCAGGCGGTGCCCGGTGGCGGCGCGATGGCGGCCGTCGAAGCGACCGAACGGGAACTGCTCGACGCGCTCCCCGCAGACCGGGGAGAGGTGGATCTCGCGGCGATCAACGGTCCGCGCTCGGTAGTCGTCTCCGGTGCGGCGGCCGCCGTCTCCCACGTCGCCGACCGGTTCGAGGAGGCAGGTCGCAAGGTCCGGCGGCTGCGGGTCGGCCATGCCTTCCACTCGGCCCGGATGGAACCGGTGCTCGCCGAGCTCCACGCCGTCGCCGCCGGCCTGACCTACCACGAACCGGAGATCGCGTTGGTGTCCAACGTGACCGGACGGCTCGCCGCGTCGGCGAGGCTGTGCACCCCGCAGTACTGGATCGAGCACGTCCGCCGGGCGGTGCGCTTCGCCGACGGGGTGCGGACCCTCGGCGAACTGGGCGTGCGGACGTTCGTCGAACTCGGCCCGGACGGGGCGTTGACGTCGCAGGCCCAAGCCGTGCTCGCCGACTCCACCGACAGCGCCTGCTTCCCGGTGCTGCGCCGCGATCGGTCGGAAACCGCTGCCACTGCCGCCGCGGCGGCCCGGTTGCACCTGCGGGGCGTCCCGGTGAACTGGCCCGCGTACTTCGCCGGTGCCGACGCCGGCCGAGTGCGACCGCCCACGTACGCCTTCCAGCACCAGCGCTTCTGGCCGGACCCCGTGGAACAGCCCGCCGGGTTCGGGCTGCGCGACGGTGGGCATCCGATGCTCGGCGCGGCGATCGAGCTCCCGGACGACGGCGTGGTGTGCGCGGGCGTGCTCTCGGCCGGGGCTCAACCGTGGCTGGCCGACCACACCATCCTGGACTCGGTGGTGGTCCCCGGAACCGCGGTCCTGGAAATGGTGCTGCGAGCCGGTTCCGAGGTCGGCTGCGACGTGGTCGAAGAACTGATCAACGAGGTTCCGCTGGTGCTGAGCACCGGCGCCGGGCTCGAAGTGCGCGTGGTGGTCGGCGGCCTCGACGATCAAGGGCACCGACAGGTCGCGGTCCACGCTCGGCCGGCGGACGGGGACACCGGACCGGAGTGGACCCGGCATGCCAGCGGTGTGCTCGGCGCGGCGGCCCCGGCCGCCCCGGAGGAGTTCCCGCAATGGCCGCCCGTCGACGCCGAGCCGCTCGACGTCACCGCCTTCTACGACGACCTGCTCACCCGCGGCTATTCCTACGGCCCCGCGTTCCGGGGCCTGACCGCGGCGTGGCGGCGCGGCGCGGAACTGTTCGTCGAGGTGTCGCTGCCCGAGGAGCAGCAGCGAGTCGCCCGGCGCTTCGGCCTGCACCCGGCGCTGCTGGACGCCGCCCTGCAGGCGATCACCCTCGGTGGGCTGGAGGAGAGCAGCGCGGACGCCGTCCGGTTGCCGTTCGCGTGGCGAGGAGCCCGCGAGCACACCTCCGGCGCCGCGGACCTGCGGGTGCGGCTCGCGCCCGACGGTGGCGGCGGAATCTCGTTGCGGGCGGCCGATTCCCGCGGGACTCCGGTCGCGACCGTGGATTCCCTCGTATCCCGTCCGGTCGAACCGGGCCGGTTGGCGAGTCGTCGGCCCGGCGAGTTGTTGCGGGTCGAATGGAGCGAGGTGCCCTTACCGGCGGATCCGGGCGAATCGGTGGAGGTGGATTCGGCGGCGGGGGTGCGATCGCTCGCCAGGTCCGGCGCGCTTCCCCCTGAGCACCTGATGTGGCATGCCGTGCCGGACGGCCAGGACTCCGATGCGGTGCACGAGTTGGCATCGCGGGCGTTGGACGTGGTCCAGGCGTTCCTCGCTGAGCCGGAGCTGTCGGCGACTCGGCTCGTGGTGGCGACCCGCACCGCCGACGCACCCGCGACCGGCGCGGTGCACGGCCTGGTGCGCACGGCCCAGGCCGAGCACCCGGATCGCATCGTGCTCGCCGATGTCGATCAGGCGTCCCGGCACTTGCTGGCCGCGGTGCGAGCGACCGGGCGGCCGCAGTTGGCGGCGCGGGACGGGAGGTTGACCGCGCCTCTGTTGCGGCGCCTCCAGCGCAGGCCCGACCCGGAGCAGCTGCGATCGAACGACGGCACGGTGCTGATCACCGGTGGTACCGGTGCGTTGGGCTCGGTGCTGGCGCGCCACCTGGTGACCGCTCACGGCGTGCGCCACCTGCTGCTGGTGAGCAGGCAGGGACCGGCGGCCCCGGGGGCCGGAGCGATGCGCCGCGAACTGGCGGACCTCGGTGCCGAGGTGCGGATCGTCGCGTGCGACGTGGCAGACCGCGCGGACCTGGAGCGCGCGCTCGCCGGTATCTCCGACGACCACCCGCTCCGCGGCGTGCTGCACGCGGCAGGCGTGGCGGACGACGGCGTGATCACCGGGATGACCCGGCAGCGGTTGGACCTGGTGCTGCGCCCGAAGGTGGACGCGGCGACGCACCTGCACGAGTTGACCCGCGACCTGGAACTCGACGCGTTCGTGCTGTTCTCCTCCGCCTCGGGGGTGCTCGGCGGCGCGGGCCAGGCCGGTTACGCGGCGGCGAACGCCTACTTGGACGCACTGGCCCGGCACCGCCGCGCCGGTGGGCTGCCCGCGGTGTCGCTGGCATGGGGCGAGTGGACGACCGGGATGTCCGAGCGGCTCGACGGTGCCGACCGGGCACGGCTGCGACGTGGAGGCTTTCTGCCGCTCGCGCCGGAATCGGCCACGGCGCTGTTCGACACCGCGCTGGCCGGGGACGACGAGGTGCTGGTGCTCACCAGGCTGGACACCTCGACCCCGAGCCCCGCGGAGGAGCTGCCGCCGATGTTGCGGGGTCTGCTGCCCGAACCCCGCCGGGTGGTCCGGGCGGGCCCGCCGGACCAGCGGTCCCTGGCCGACGGCCTGCGGCGGTCCGCACCGGCGGAGCAGCAGCGGGTTCTGCTGCAACTGGTCCGGACCGAGACGGCGCACGTGCTGGAGTCGGCCGAGCCGGATTCCGTGGCGCAGGACCAGGCGTTCAAGGCGATGGGATTCGACTCGCTGATCGCGGTCGAACTGCGCAACCGGTTGAACAGGGCCACCGGCCTGCGCCTGCCCGTGGCCGTGGTGTTCGACTTCCCGACCCCCGTGGAACTCGCCGACCGGCTGCGCGCGGAGCTGGTCCCCGACGGGACCCCGGAGGTCGAGCGCAGCGGCGCGGACGAGCTCCGGAGGGTGCTCGCGTCCGTGCCGATCGAGCGGTTCCGCGAAGCGGGCTTGTTGGAAGGCCTGCTGGAGCTCGCCGAACCGGGCCGGCGGGGATCGGACGGCGAACGGGGCGACCTCGACCGGATGGACGCCGACGACCTCGTGCGACGGGCCATGCGCGGTGCGGCGGAATGACCACGCGTCGACGACGGCGCGCCCCCGCGGGGTGCGCAGTGCGGAGGGGATCATGACGACCTCGCAGGAGCGGCTGGTCGAAGCCTTGCGGACCTCGCTGAAGGACAACGACCGGCTGCGGCGGGAAGCGGACCGCTCCGCGGAGCCGATCGCGATCGTCGCCATGGGGTGCCGGTTCCCCGGCGGGGTGCGGACTCCGGAGCAGCTGTGGCGGCTGGTCGCCGACGGGGTCGATGCCATGACCGATTTCCCCGCGGACCGGGGTTGGGACCTCGACGGGCTCTACGACCCGGATCCGGACCGGGCGGGGCGGAGTTACGTCCGGCAGGGCGGGTTCCTCGACGGCATGGCGGAGTTCGACGCGGAGTTCTTCGGCATCAGCCCGCGCGAGGCGTTGGCCATCGACCCGCAGCAACGGCTGCTGCTGGAGACCTGCTGGGAGGTGCTGGAGCGCGCGGGGATCGCCCCGCGGTCGGCGAGGGGACGCGACGTCGGGGTGTTCGGCGGCGTGATCAGCAACGACTACGCCACCCGGCTGCACCCCGTGCCGGGTGAGCTGGAGGGCTACGTCGGCACCGGCAGTTCCGGCAGCGCCGCCATCGGTCGCATCGCCTACACCCTGGGGTTGGAAGGCCCGGCGATCACGGTCGACACGGCGTGCTCGTCGTCGCTGGTGGCGATTCATCTTGCGGCGCAGGCGATCCGGCAGGACGAGTGCACCATGGCACTGGCGGGCGGGGTCACGGTGATGTCGTCGCCGGGCACGTTCGTGGAGTTCTCCCGACAGCGCGCCCTGTCCCCGGACGGCCGGTGCAAGGCGTTCGCGGCCGACGCCGACGGGACCGCTTGGGGTGAAGGCGTCGGGGTCGTGCTGCTGGAACGGTTGTCGGAGGCGCGGCGCTCGGGGCATCCGGTGCTGGCGGTGCTGCGCGGGTCGGCGGTGAACCAGGACGGCGCGTCGAACGGGTTGACCGCGCCGAACGGACCTTCGCAGCAGCGGGTGATCCGGGCAGCGTTGCGACGGGCGGGTCTGTCCGCCGCGGACGTCGACGTCGTGGAGGCGCACGGCACCGGAACCAGCTTGGGAGATCCGATCGAGGCGGAGGCGTTGCTGGCGACCTACGGCCGGAATCGCACGGCGGACCGGCCGTTGTGGTTGGGCTCGTTGAAGTCGAACATCGGCCACACGCAGGGCGCGGCCGGCGTCGCGGGCGTGATCAAGATGGTGCTGGCGATGCGGTGCGGAGTGCTGCCGAAGACGCTGCACGCCGACGAGCCGACGCCGAAGGTGGACTGGTCCGCGGGCGCCGTGCGGGTGCTCACCGAGCAGCTCACGTGGCACCGCCCGGACGGGCCCCGCCGGGCCGCCGTATCCGCGTTCGGTGCCAGCGGCACCAACGCCCACCTGATCGTCGAAGAGGTCGTAGCGGCCGACGCACCCCCGATGGAGCCGCACGGGACCGGCCCGGTCGCGCTGCCGGTGTCCGGCCACGGTGCCGGCGCCCTGCGGGAGCAGGCCGAACGGTTGTGCTCGCACCTGCGGGATCGCCCGGACCTGTCCCTGCCCGACATCGCCTGGTCGTTGGCGACGACTCGGTCGCCGCTGTCGCACCGGGCCGTCGTGGTCGCCGGGGACCGGGAGGCGGCGGCCTCCGCGCTGGTGGCGGTGGCGCAGGACCGGCCGGCCGCGGCAGCGGTCTCCGGCGCCGCCGACGTGGCCGGGAAGGTGGTGTTCGTGTTCCCGGGCCAGGGTTCGCAGTGGGCCGGGATGGCTCGTGAGCTGATGGCCACCTCCCCGGTGTTCGCGGAGCGCGTCCGGGAGTGCGAACAGGCACTTTCCCCGCACGTCGACTGGTCTTTGACGGCGGTGCTCGAAGACGCGGTGGAGTGGGAGCGGGTCGACGTCCTGCAGCCCACGTTGTTCGCGGTCATGGTGTCGCTGGCCGCGCTGTGGCGGCACCACGGGGTGCATCCGGACGTCGTGGTCGGTCATTCCCAGGGAGAGATCGCCGCCGCGTGCGTGGCGGGCGCGCTGTCGTTGCCGGACGCCGCCAGGGTGGTGGCGCTGCGAAGCAGGATCATCGCCGATCGGCTGGCGGGCCGGGGCGCGATGATGTCCGTGCTCGCGCCGCACGACGAGGTCCGGGACCTGCTGGAGCCCTGGGCGGATCGGCTCTGGACGGCGGCCACCAACGGTTCCGCATCGGTGACGGTGTCCGGTGCAGCCGACGCGATGGCCGAGTTCGGCCGAGCCCTGTCCGAAGCCGGGATGCTGCGTTGGCAGCTTCCCGGAGTGGATTTCGCCGGGCATTCGGGCCACGTGGACGAGATCCGGGATGAACTGCTCGACGCGCTGACAGGGATCTGCCCGGGGCCAGCGGAGATCGACCTCCACTCGACCGTGGACGGGTCGGTGGTGGACCCGGCTTCGCTGGACGCCGAGTACTGGTACCGGAACCTGCGTGAGCCGGTGCGCTTCGCGGACGCCGTCCGGGCACTCCTCGCCGACGGGTGCCGGACCTTCGTGGAACTGAGCCCGCACCCGGTCCTCACCACCAGCGTCCAGGAGATCGTCGACGACGCGGCGGGCGTGGCGGCGGTGGTCGCCGGTTCGCTGCGGCGCGACGACGGCGGCCAGGGCCGGTTCCTGACCTCGCTCGGCGAGCTGCACGTGCGCGGAGTCCCGGTCGACTGGTACCCGGGCAACGTCGGCCCGCGGCGCGTCGAACTGCCGACGTACGCCTTCCAGCGGGAGCGCTACTGGCTCGACGCGGCGAACTCCGCGGGGGAAGTGGGATCGGCGGGGTTGGACACCGTCGGGCATCCGCTGCTGGGTGCCGTCGTTCACGTCCCCGACGCCGACCGGGTGCTGCTGACCGGGCGGATCGGGCTGGCCGGGCAGCCGTGGTTGGGGGACCACCGGGTGTTCGGCATCGCCGTGGTCCCCGGTGTCGTGCTGGTGGAACTCGTGGTCCGAGCAGGGGACGAGGTCGGCTGCCGCGCCGTGGACGAGCTGGTGATCGAAGCGCCGCTGGTGCTGTCCGAGCGCGGTGCGACCCAGGTGCGGGTCACCGCGGGCGAACCGGATGCCCACGGCCGGCGGCCCGTCGCGGTGCACTCCCGCCCGGAAGGGGGCGACTCGGAGTGGACCCGGCACGGATCGGGTGTGCTCGCGCCGGAGCGACCCGAACCGGACTTCGACTTCGCCCAGTGGCCACCGGCCGGGGCCGAATCGGTCGACGTCGCCGAGGTGTACCCGCGCTTCGCCGAGGCCGGACTCGACTACGGGCCGGCTTTCCAAGGGTTGCGGGCGGTGTGGCGCCGCGGAGCCGAGGTGTTCGGCGAGATCGTGCTCACCGACGAGCAACGCGCCCACGCGGACCGGTACGGCCTGCATCCCGCGTTGCTGGAGTGCGCGTTGCACGCCAGCAGCTTCGCGGCAGGGCAGCGGGTCGGGACGCCTCGCGGCGAGGTACTCCTCCCGTTCGCCTGGAACGGCTTCGCGCTGCACGCGGCCGGCGCCACTTCGCTGCGGGTCAGGGCTTCGTCCTCCGGTGGGGGGACGGTGTCGCTGGACCTGGCCGACGGCGGCGGCCGGCCGGTGGGGGAGTTGGATTCGCTCGTGTTCCGGCCGATCTCCGGTGAACGGCTGGGCGCCGCACGGGGCACCGCGGCGGGAGATTCGCTGTACCGCCTCGGCTCGGTCGCCCTCCCGGTTCCCGAGCGCCCTGCGGCGCGGACCTGGGCGGTGCTCGACGCCGACGTCGGCGCGGACTTCCCCGCGGCGGCGCTGCCCGATCTCACCGCGTACACCGACCCGGAGGCGCCGTCGGCGACGGTGCTGGTGCTGGACGTGCGCGCTGCCGGAACCGACCCCCGATCCGCGGTCGGCCGGGTGCTCGTCGTGGTCCAGGCGTTCCTCGACTCCTCCCGCTGGGAGTCGTCGCGGTTGGTGGTGCTGACCGGCGGCGCGGAACCTGCCGTCGCGGCCGTGCGGGGGTTGGTGCGGTCGGCGCAGGCGGAGAACCCGGGCCGGATCGTGCTGGTCGACGTCGACGTCGACGTCGACCAGCAGGCGGTGCTCCCGGCCGCGTTAACGACCGGGGAACCGCAGGTCGTAGTGCGCGACGGAGCACTGTCGGTACCGCGCCTGGAACGGTTCACGGGCGCGGCCCGGACCGGCGAGGTGGCCGCGCCGGCGGCGTTCGACCCGGCGGGAACGGTGCTCATCACCGGCGGCACCGGCACGTTGGGCGCGGAGCTGGCTCGGCACCTGGTGACCGGCCACGGAGCGCGGCACCTCGTGCTGTGCGGCAGGCGTGGCCCGACGGCCCCCGGAGCCGTCGAGCTCGCGGCGGAGTTGGCCGACCTCGGCGCCGAGGCGTCCGTGATGGCCTGCGATGTGGCGGACCGCGAGGCGCTCGCCGAAGTGATGGCGGGGATCGCCGCCGAGCATCCGCTGACGGCGGTCGTGCACCTGGCCGGCGCGTTGGACGACGGGGTGGTGCAGGCGTTGACGCCGCAACGCCTCGATGCGGTGTTCCGGTCGAAGGTGGACGGCGCGCGGAACCTGCACGAACTGACCCGCGAGCTGGATCTGGCGGCGTTCGTGCTGTTCTCCTCGGTCGCGGGGACGACGGGCAGCGCGGGTCAGGGCAACTACGCGGCGGCCAACGCCTACCTGGACGGATTGGCCCGGCAGCGCCGAGCGGCCGGGCTGCCCGCGGTCTCGTTGGCGTGGGGACTGTGGGCGGCGGACACGGGCCTCACCGGTCATCTGACCGATGCGGACAGGGCCCGCATCTCCCGCAGCGGGATGCGCCCGCTGAGCACCGCCGAGGGGATGGCGCTGTTCGACGTCGCGCTGAGCGCCGGAGAACCCGTTCTGCTCCCGGTGCGCTGGAATCCGGACGAGGTGCGCGCCCGATCGGAGACGACCGGCGGGGAGATCCCGGCGGTCCTGCGCGGCTTGGTCCGCCCGGCACGCCGGAAGGCCATGTCCGGCGACGACTCCTGGGCCGGTCTGCTCGCCGATCTCCCGCCGGTGGAGCGGCATCGCCGAGTGCTCGACCTGATCCGCGCGGAGACGGCGACCGTGCTGAACCACACGACGACGGACGGAATCGGCGCGGAGCGCGCTTTCCGGGAACTGGGGCTGGATTCGCTCACCGGCGTGGAGCTGCGGAACCGTCTGGCGACCGGCGCGGGGCTGAGGTTGCCGGCGACCCTGGTGTTCGACCATCCGACACCGGCGGCGCTCGCCGATTTCCTGGCGGCGGAGATCACGGGCGTGCGGCGGGTTCCGTCCGCCGCGCCTGCCGCGGTCGGCCCGGTGCCGTCGGCCGATGATCCGGTTGTGGTGGTGGGTGTGGGGTGTCGTTTTCCGGGGGTGGATTCTCCGGAGGGGTTGTGGGGTTTGGTGCGTGATGGTGTGGATGCGGTGTCGGGTTTTCCGGTTGATCGGGGTTGGGATCTGGGTTCGTTGTTCGATTCGGATCCGGATTCTTCTGGGTCGTCTTATGTGTGTGCGGGTGGGTTTTTGGGTGATGTGGCGGG
>NZ_JBSFWJ010000120.1:0-10258 GCF_053592695.1 Saccharopolyspora sp. NPDC002578
GCTGCGGGATCGATTTCTCATGTAGCTCCCTACACCACGAAATCGCTGTCCTCGCGAGGAAGCCGCTGAGAACCCGCCGGTGGTCGGCTTGCTCTAGCTGGTCACTGCTCAGCGGCTCCGCCGCTGACAAGACACCGATCAAAAGATCATTCTGAGCGGATTCCCGTGTTCCTGATCATCGGCGTCGCCGTCGGTTCGACGGCGACGCCGATTTTCGCGTTCGGGAGTGGTTTTTCCGCAGGTGGGATCCGAGTGCTCGCCGCACCTCGGGGGGTAGGCGTTCGGTCCAGCGGATGCGGGGCCTTTCGGCGGCGCGGTGAGTCGGCGGACGGACGAGGGCGCTTCGGGGGCGTGCGACACCTCGCAGCGGTGTTCACACAGGTCCGCGCCTTGTCCACTGTGGATTCAAGGTGGAAGGTGGGGCGGCGTTGCGGCGTTTCCGCTGGTGTCGCCCGGTTCCGCCGCCGAGGTCCGAACGGCGGCGGGTGGATGCGGCCGATCGGGCAGCGAACATCCGGGGGACATCGCGAATTCTCCCTTGACCTGGGGAGAAACCGTTCGCTTACTCTGTGACGGACTTCATACGCTTCGTGCAAGAAGTGGGGTAGTCGGTGCAACCAGAGAATTCCCACCAAGTCCGCTTGCTGGCGTCCTTGCGGTTCAACGGGGCGCAGGCCGCCGCGGAACTCGCCGCCCAGGTGTCGCTGTCCCGCTCCAAGATCGGCCAAGAACTGGGCCGGTTGCAGGAGTTGGGGTTCGTGGAACGGGCGGGCAAGGCCGCGTCGCAGGGCGGACGCCGGTCCGGCCTGGTGCAGTTGTCGCGGCGGCTGCGCTTCGTCGGCGTGGACATCGGCGCCACTTCGCTGGACGTCGGCGTCACGGACGGACTGCTGGAACTGGTCGCGCACACCAGCGAACCCATCGACATCAAGGACGGCCCGGACGCGATACTCGGGCGGGCCGTCGAAGTGATCGACAAGCTGCGCGCCGAAGGGCACCTGCCCGCGCTGAACGGGGTGGGCGTCGGGGTGCCGGGCCCGGTGAGCTTCCGGGACGGCTTCACCGTCTCCCCGCCGATCATGCCGGGCTGGGACCGCTACCCGGTGCGCGAGCACTTCACGCAGCAGCTGGACTGCCCGGTGCAGCTGGACAACGACGTCAACCTGATGGCGCTCGGCGAGATGTACTGCGGGCTGGCCCGGTCCGTGCCGGACTTCCTGTTCGTCAAGATCGGCACCGGCATCGGGTGCGGCATCGTCACCGGCAACCGGGTGCTGCGCGGCAGCAACGGGAGCGCGGGCGACATCGGGCACATCGCGGTGCACGACACCGGCCCGGTGTGCGGGTGCGGGCGAACGGGGTGCCTGGAGGCGTGGTTCAGCGGCGCTTCGCTGTCCCGCGATGCGACCGCGCTGGCGCGCGGCGGCGAATCACCGGGATTGCACGAGCTCCTCGGCGACCGCGACGCGCTGACCGCGCACGACGTGGGGATCGCGATGCGCCACGGCGATCCGCAGGCGCTCGGGCTGGTCCGCGACGGAGGCCGCAGGCTCGGCCGGGTACTCGCAGGCCTGGTCAACTTCGCCAACCCGGCGATGATCGTGGTCGGCGGCGGCGTGGCCGGACTAGGCCACCCGCTGCTGGCGGAGGTCCGCAGCGAGCTCTACCGCCGATCAACCCCCCTGGCCACCAGCACCCTGCCCATCGCCCTCTCCGAACTCGGCGAACACGCCGGAGTGGTAGGCGCAGCAGCCCTCATCAGCGACCAGGTCTTCGGAGCCGGCCCGACCCCCTGACACCACACAACCTTCGATCTTTCGTTCGGCCGGTACCGAGCCGGCTGATCTTCGACCACCGAACCGTTCGAAATCGCAACGGATTATCGGGAACAAGAATCCGAAAAGCACGACACCACAACGCCTTTGGGCTTAATCCTGTCAGCGGCGAAGCCGCTGAGCAGCGACCCAGCACGCAGATGGACCACCGGCGGGTTCTCAGTCGGTCTGTCGCGAGGACAGCTTTTTCCCTCGTGGCGGAGCCACTTGGGAAAAAGATCCCGCAGCGACAGGCCGACTGAGGTTCCGCCACCCAACCCCCACGGCAAACCAGCCACGATGGAGGAAAAACGAATGAACGTGCTCGGTGTTGCCTTGGTGGGTCATGCCTTCATGGGCGTGGTCCACTCGCAAGCGTGGCGAACCGTGGGACGGGTCTTCGATCTCCCGGCCCGGCCGGAGATGGTGGTGCTGTGCGGGCGGCGCAAGGACGCCGTGCACCAGGACGCCGCCCGGCACGGTTGGCGGGAGGCCAGCGACGACTGGAAGTCCGTGCTGCTGCGCGACGACGTGCACGTGGTCGACATCTGCACCCCGGGCGACAGCCACGCCGAGATCGCGATGAGCGCGTTGGAGGCGGGCAAGCACGTGCTGTGCGAGAAGCCGCTGGCGAACTCCGTGGCCGAAGCGGAGTTGATGGCCGAGGCGGCGGATCGCGCGCGGCGCGGCGGAGTCCAGGCAATGGTCGGGTTCAACTACCGCCGGGTGCCGGCGCTGTCGTTGGCCCGCGAGCTGATCGAGCAGGGCAGGCTGGGCACGATCCGGCACGTGCGGGCCCAGTACTTGCAGGACTGGCTGCTCGATCCGCAGGCGCCGCTGACGTGGCGGTTGCGGGCGGAGCGGGCCGGGTCCGGGGCGTTGGGCGATCTGGGCGCGCACTTGGTGGATCTGGCGCAGTTCCTGCTCGACGAGGACATCGTCAGCGTGTGCGGCTTGGTCGACACCTTCGTGGCGGAGCGGCCGCTGGTCGACGACGCTCAGCGCACCGGTCCGGTGACGGTGGACGACGCGACGATGTTCACCGCGCGGTTCGGCGGCGGCGCGCTCGGCACGTTCGAGGCGACCCGCTACGCGGCGGGGCGCAAGAACGGGCTGCGCATCGAGATCAACGGCAGCGCGGGCAGCCTCGCGTTCGACTTCGAGTCGATGAACGAGCTGTCGTTCTACGACGCGACCGAGGGCGCTGAGACAGCCGGTTTCCGGCGCATCCTCGCCACCGAAGCCGACCACCCGTACTTGGGCGCCTGGTATCCGCCGGGGCACGTGCTGGGCTACGAGCACACGTTCACCCACCAGTTGCGGGACTTCGTCACCGCCATCGCCGAGCGCACCACGCCGAGCCCGGACTTCGCGGCCGGGCTGCGGGTGCAGCGGGTGCTGGACGCGGTGCAGCGCAGCGCCGCCCACCACAGCAGGTGGATACCAGTGGGAGGCGGCAGATGACGGCCGACCTGCTGGCGATGTCCGGCATCGTCAAGGAGTTCCCGGGCGTGCGCGCCCTGGACGGGGTGGAGCTGCGGGTGCGCCCCGGTGAAGTGCACTGCCTGCTGGGGCAGAACGGCGCCGGGAAGTCCACGTTGATCAAGGTGTTGTCCGGTGCGCATCCGGCCGACGGCGGCACGATCCGGTGGCGGGGTGAGGAGATCTCGCTGTCCTCGCCCGCCGACGCGTTGCGGCGCGGCGTCGCCGCGATGTACCAGGAGCTGGACCTGGTTCCCGGGTTGAGCGTCGCGGAGAACATCTTCCTCGGCCACGAACCGGCCACCGCCGGTTTCAGCCGCCGGGGCGCGGCGCGCGGTGCGGCTGCGGGGCTGATGGCGCGGCTGGGGCACCCGGAGATCGAACCGGACCGCGAGGTCGGCAGCCTGCCCGCCGCGTCGCGGCAGCTGGTGTCGATGGCGCGGGCGCTGCAGCACGAAGCGCGGCTGATCGTGATGGACGAGCCGACGGCGGCGCTGTCGGCAGGGGAGGTCGACAACCTGTTCCGCGTCATCGGCGAACTCACCGCCGACGGCGTCGCCGTCATCTACATCTCCCACCGCATGGAGGAGATCCGGCGCATCGCCGACCGCGTCACGGTCATCAAGGACGGCCGCACGGTCGCCGCGGGCCTCGCGGTGGCGGAGGCCACGACCGGCGAACTCGTCGCGCTGATGACGGGTGGTTCACCACCGGAACTGGAGGCGGTGGGCAGCACGGCCACCGAGCGACCGGTGCTGGAGGTGCTCGGGCTCGGCCGCCGGGGCGAGTTCGCGGACGTGAGCTTCACGGTGTACGCGGGGGAGATCTTCGGGCTCGCCGGACTCGTCGGGTGCGGTCGCAGCGAACTGCTGGAGACGATCTTCGGCGCCCGCACGGCGGAGTCGGGTGCGGTGCGGGTCGGCGGCCGTCGCGTGCGGCCGGGCAGCGTCCCGGCGGCGGTGGCGGCGGGGATCGGCCTCACCCCGGAGGAGCGCAAGAGCCAGGCGCTGCTGCCGCTGCTGCCGCTGGCCGCGAACGTCACGCTGGCGTCGCTGCCGCGGTTGAGCCGGTTCGGCTTCACCGACCGCTCCCGGGAACTCGCCGAGACGCGGGAGGTCGTCGACCAGCTCCAGCTGCGGCCCGCCGATCCGGCCCGGCCGATCGCCGCCTTCTCCGGCGGCAACCAGCAGAAGGCCGTCATCGGCCGCTGGGTGCTGCGCGGCTGCCGGGTGCTGCTGCTCGACGAACCGACCCGCGGCGTCGACGTCGGTGCCAGGGCGGAGCTGTACGCCCTGATGCGGCGGCTCGCCGCCGAGGGGATCGCGATCGTGGTGGTCTCCAGCGACATCCCGGAAGTGCTGGCGCTGGCCGATCGGGTGCTGGTGCTGCGCGACGGCGCAGCGGTGCGCACCGCGACCGCCGGGGAGATCACCGAATCCGACGTCCTGGACCTCGTCATGGAGGCGGCGCGATGAACGAGCGGACCCTCGACGCGACACCCCCCGCGACCGGCTCGTCACCGGTGAGCCGCTGGTGGGCGCGCACCGACATCAGGCTGGTCGCGCTGCTGATCGTCCTCATCGGACTGTGCGTGGTCGGCTACATCACTCGCCCGGACGCGTTCCTGACCGAGGGCAACATCTCCACCGTGCTGCGGCTGGCCGCGGCCATCGGAGTGGTCAGCGTCGGGATGACGTTCGTGATCTCGGCGGGCGGGATCGACCTGTCGGTCGGTTCGATGGTGGCGCTGTCCAGCGTGTGGATGACCACCTGGGCCACCCAGTCCTACGGGGTGGGCGCGATGGTGGTGTGCGCGCTGCTGGTCGGCACCGGCTGCGGCCTCGTCAACGGGCTGCTGGTCGCCTACGGCCGGGTGGTGCCGTTCATCGCGACGCTGGCCATGATGGCCTCGGCGCGCGGGCTGGCCGAGCGGATCAGCGGCAGGCAGACGCAGGTGGTCGACGTCGCGGCGTTCGGCGCGGTCTTCCAGGCCGACCTGCTGGGCGTCCCGGTGCTGATCTGGATCTTCGCCGCGGTGTTCGCGGGCGGCTGGACGCTGCTCAACCGCACCACGTTCGGACGCCGGACGCTGGCGGTCGGCGGCAACGCCGAAGCGGCTCGGCTGGCCGGGATCAACGTCCGCAGGCACACCGCGCTGGTCTACGCGCTGGCCGGCCTCTGCTGCGCCATCGCGGCGATCATGGTGGTGGCGCGCACCACCTCCGGCGCGTCCACCAACGGCCTGTACTACGAGCTGGACGCGATCGCGGCGGTCGTCATCGGCGGCACCCTGCTCTCCGGCGGGCGCGGCAGCATGACCGGCACCTTGATCGGCGTGCTGATCTTCACGACGTTGAGCAACGTCTTCACGCTCAACAACCTCGAAACCGACATCCAGAACATCGTCAAGGGCGCCATCATCGTGCTCGCCGTGCTGCTGCAGGCCCGCACTCGCCGCCGCAGTTCCCTCAGCTGAATCCCCTCCCACCTTCGGAGATCGCCATGTCCGCAACTCCTCGTCGCGGGTTCCTGTTCGGCACCGGTGCGCTGGGCGCGACCGCGCTGCTGACCGGGTGCCTGGCCAACGACCCGCCGCAGCGGCAGAACCCGTCCGCGGTCGCCGCGGGCGGCGACAACGCCGCCCCCGGTACCCAGGTGACGATCGGTTTCTCCGCACCCGCCGCCGACCACGGCTGGATGGCGGCCATGACCACCAACGCCCGCGCGCAGGCCGAAGGGCTGCCGGACGTCACGTTCCGGGCAACCGAAGGCAGCAGCGACGTCAACCAGCAGATCGCCCAGGTCGAAACCCTGATCAACGAGCAGGTCGACGTGCTGGTGATCCTGCCCGCCGATGGCAAGGCGCTGACCGACGTGGCGCGGCGGGCCACGCGGGCCGGGATTCCCGTGGTCAACGTGGACCGCGTCTTCGACTCGTCCGACGCCTACCGGGTGTGGATCGGTGGCGACAACCACGGCATGGGCGTCAACGCGGCCGACCACATCGCCGCCGAGCTGGAGCGCCGCGGCGTCACCGACCCGGTGATCGCCGAGATCGCGGGTACGGATTCGCTGCCGCTGACCCAGGAACGCAGCGCCGGCTTCCGCGAAGGCCTGCAGCGGCACGGGCTCCGGGTGGCGCGGCGGGTCGCCGCGGACTTCACCGCCGAGTCCGGTGAGCGGCAGGCGACGAACCTGCTGCAGGCCGCGGCGCACCTGGACGCGGTGTGGAACCACGACGACGACCAGGGGATCGGGGTGCTCGCCGCGGTGGAGGCCGCCGGGCGCGAGGAGTTCTTCCTCGTCGGCGGCGCGGGTTCGCGCGACATGATGGACCGCATCAAGGCCGGCGGCAGCGTCGTGCAGGCCACGGTGCTCTACAACCCGTCGATGTGCTCGTCGGCGATCGCGCTGGCGCGGCTGCTGGTGCAGGCCCGCGGCATGTCCGACCTGGCCGAGCACGAGGTGCCACGCTCGATCACGACGTATTCGGCCGTGGTGACCCGCGAGAACGTGGACCAGTACCTCGACGTCGGGTTCGCGTCGTGAGCGCCGGGCGCGGGACCGCGGGCACGCGGCTCCTGGGACTGGCGCTGGCGCTGGGCACGGCCGGGGCACTGGCCGCCACGGCGTCGGCGGGCGAGCACGACGAGCCGAGCGTGCTGGTCTTCTCCGAGACCGCCGGATTCCGGCACGACTCCATCGAAGCCGGGATCGCGGCGATCGAACTCCTCGGCGAGGACAACGGATTCGCCGTCGAGTCCACAGAGGACTCCGCCGTGTTCACCGATGCCGAACTGGCGCGGCACGACGCCGTGGTGTGGTTGTCGACGACCGGGGACGTGCTCGAACCCGACGAGCAGCTGGCGTTCGAGCGCTACATCCGCGGCGGCGGGGGCTACCTCGGCGTGCACGCCGCCGCCGACACCGAGTACGACTGGCCGTTCTACGGCGAGCTCGTCGGCGCCTACTTCGCCGACCACCCCGAGATCCAGCCCGCGACCGTCCTGGTCGAGGACCACGAGCACGACTCCACGGCGCACCTGCCGAGGCACTGGCACCGCACCGACGAGTGGTACAACTTCGCCTCCGATCCCCGCGAAGGCGCGCACGTGCTGGCCGTGCTCGACGAGTCCAGCTACGACCCCGGCGAAGGCGCGATGGGCGACCACCCGATCGCCTGGTGCCACGCCGTCGACTCCGGCCGCGCCTACTACACCGGCGGCGGTCACACCGAGGAGTCCTTCACCGAACCGGACTTCCTGCGTCACCTGCTCGGCGGCATCCGCACCGCCACCGGGCAGACCCCCTGCTGAAACGTCCCGGCGACGGAGCCGGGACCGTGAGCGATGAGGAGTGACCTGGTGCGATTCTTACGATTGGCCGCATCCACGACCTTGGCGGTCGTGACTGCGGCCGCCCTGACGGTTCCTGCCGCATCCGCCGCATCACCCCCACCGGATACGGCGTTCGACCAGATCACGCTGGCCCAGGGCGAGACCAAGCTGGGCGAACCGATGGCGCTGGCGGTGCTGCCCGACCGCCGCGTGCTGCACACCTCCCGCGACGGCGACGTGTACCTCACCACGCCGGACGCCACCACCACGCTGGCCGCCACGGTGCCCGTCTACAACCACGACGAGGACGGCCTGCAGGGCATCGCCGTGGACCCCGGCTTCGCCGAGAACCGGTGGGTCTACCTGTACTACGCGCCGCCGCTGGACACGCCCCCGGGCGACGCCCCGGAAGAGGGCGAGGACGCGGACTTCGCCCCCTTCGACGGGCACAACGTGCTGGCCCGGTTCCAGCTCACCGACGAAGGCACGCTCGACCTCGCCGGCGGGCAGGAGATCCTGCAGGTCCCGGCGAACCGGGGCACCTGTTGCCACGCCGGCGGTGAGATCGACTTCGACGCCGACGGCAACCTGTACCTGTCCACGGGGGACGACACGAACCCGTTCTCCTCG
Organism: Saccharopolyspora sp. NPDC002578; assembly: GCF_053592695.1. Lineage (NCBI taxonomy): Bacteria > Bacillati > Actinomycetota > Actinomycetes > Pseudonocardiales > Pseudonocardiaceae > Saccharopolyspora > Saccharopolyspora sp. NPDC002578. The sequence goes on from NZ_JBSFWJ010000120.1 coordinate 8,264, forward strand.
GACGGCTACACCCCGATCGACGAGCGCGCCGAGCGCAACCCCGCCTTCGACGCGCAGCGCTCCGCGGGCAACACCAACGACCTGCGCGGCAAGATCCTGCGCATCCACGTCGACGACGACGGCGGCTACACCGCACCGGAGGGCAACCTGTTCCCGGCGGGAACGGACGGCACCCGGCCCGAGATCTACGCGATGGGGTTGCGCAACCCGTTCCGGTTCACCGTGGACGAGCAGACCGGGTGGATCCACCTCGGCGAGTACGGCCCGGACGCCGGTTCGGCCGATCCGGAGCGCGGGCCCAGCGGCACCGTCGAGTACAACCTGATCAAGGAGCCGGGCAACTTCGGCTGGCCGTACTGCATCGGCGCCAACGAACCGTTCATCGACCACGACTTCGCGACCGGCGAGTCCGGGCAGCCCTTCGACTGCGCGGCGCCGCGCAACGAGAGCCCGCACAACACCGGGCTGGTCGAGCTGCCACCCGCGCAACCCGCGTGGCTGGACTACGACGACGGCTCGGTGCCCGAACTCGGCGAGGGACCGGAATCGCCGATGGGCGGGCCGGTGTACCACTTCGACCCGGACCTGGACGAGCCGCTGAAGTTCCCGGAGTACTACGACGGGAAGGTCCTGAACTACGAGTGGGACCGGGGCTGGATCAAGGAGTTCGAGCTCACCGAGGACGGCGACCTGGCCGCGATCCGGCCGTTCTTCGACTCGATGGACCTGACCCGGCCGATGAACATCGAGTTCGGGCCCGACGGCGCGCTGTACGTGCTGGACTACGGTTCCAGCTACTTCGGCGGCGCGGACGACTCGGCGCTGTACCGCATCGAGCACAGCCCGAACGCGAAGACCCCGCGGGTGAAGCTGAGCGCCGACGTCACCTCAGCCGGTGAGGCACCGCTGACGGTCGAGTTCGACCCGGCGGGCACCACCGACCCCGACGGCGGGCCGCTGAGCTACGAGTGGGACTTCACCAGCGACGGCACCCCGGACTCGACCACCGACGGGCCGGTGTCGTTCACCTACGACGAGCGCGGCAGCTACACCGCCAAGCTCACCGTGACCGACTCGACCGGCAAGGTCGGGCACGCCAGCGTGCAGATCGTCGTCGGCAACACGCCGCCGCAGGTCAGCGTCGAGCTGCCGCCGGACGGCGGGGTGTTCACCTTCGGCGAGCAGGTGCCGTTCCGGGTCAGCGTCACCGACGCCGAGGACGAGCAGATCGACTGCTCCCGGGTGCAGGTCAGCTACGCGCTCGGCCACGACACCCACGCGCACCCGCTCAGCGAGGAGTTCGGCTGCGAAGGCGTCATCGAAACCCCGGCCGATGAGGGCCACGGGCTCGACGCCGACGTGTTCGGCGTGATCACCGCCGACTACACCGACACCGGTGCCGAGGGCCTGCCGCCCGTGACGGGCAGCGGCCGGGTCGTGCTGCAGCCCGCGGACAAGCAGGCCGAGTTCTTCACCGACGCCGAGGGCGTCGAGGTCGTGGAGGACCCGGACGCGGCCGGTGGCCGCAAGGTCGGCGGCATCGAAGCGGGCGACTGGATCTCGATCGACCCGGTGAACCTGACGGGCGTGGACGGCATCGGCTACCGGGTTTCGGCGGCCGGGCCGGGCGGCACCATCGAGGTCCGCGCCGGGGCTCCGGACGGCGAACTGCTGCAGACGGCCGAAGTGCCGAGCACCGGTGGCGGATATGTGGACGTGGAACCGGTTCCGGTGACCGATCCGGGCAACTCCGGGCCGCTGTTCTTCGTGTTCGCGGGTGAAGGGACCGAATTGTTCGAAATCGACGCGGTGCACTTCACCGGCGACGGGGTGTCCGAGCCCGTTCCTCCGGACGACTCGTCGGCGCGGGCGAAGGGCGACCTGCCGCGTTGATCCACGTGGTGGTGGGGCGCGGGGGGGGGGGGGGCCCCCCCCCCCCCCCGGGGGGGGGGGGGGGGGCCCCCGGGGTGAGCACCAGACCCAGAAAACCCAAAC
>NZ_JBSFWJ010000121.1:0-10194 GCF_053592695.1 Saccharopolyspora sp. NPDC002578
TCTTCTCGCGAGGACGGCTTTTTCCCTCGTGGCGGAGCCACTCGGGAAAAAGATCCCGCAGCGAGAAGAACGCTGAGGTTCCGCCACCCGACCACCCCGCTAGAACGAGCCCCACCCCCCAGTAGGATCCAAAACCGTGATTGACCAGCTTCGACGTGTTGAGCTTGCCCGGTTAGTGACCGAACTCGCCGTGGTGCACGGCAAGGTGACGTTGTCCTCCGGCAAGGAGGCGGACTACTACGTCGACCTGCGCCGGGCGACGTTGCACCACGCGGCGGCACCGCTCATCGGCGGCCTGCTGCGGGAGCTCACCGCGGACTGGGAGCACAACGCCGTCGGCGGCCTCACCTTGGGCGCGGACCCGGTCGCGACCGCGATGATGCACGCGCCCGGCCGCCCGCTGGATTGCTTCGTGGTGCGCAAGAACGCGAAGTCCCACGGCATGCAGCGCCGCATCGAGGGCCCGGGGGTCGCGGGCCGCAAGGTGCTCGCCGTGGAGGACACCTCCACCACCGGTGGCAGCGTGCTCACGGCGGTGGAGGCGTTGCGCGAGGAGAACGCCGAGGTCGTCGGCGTGGTGACGGTGGTGGACCGGGGAACCGGTGCGAAGGAGGCCATCGAGGCCGCCGGGTTGAGCTACCGTTCGCTGCTGAACCTGGCCGATCTCGGCTTGAGCTGACCCCGTTGGAGAACGGTCGTACCTCGTGGAAGCAATCGTCCCGCTCGCGTTCGTCCTGATCGTCCTGATCCTGGTGGGCGGTGTGCTGCTCGCCGTGCTGGGGCGCAAGCGCTCCGTCGGGAACTTCCAGCGGCTGCTGCGGTCCGGGCAGGGCTGGCGGCAGGTGCCGGGCGACGAGCTGTGGCGACAGGTGCGGGTGCTGCGGGAGTTCGCGAGTTCCCGCGGCCTGCACGACTACTTCCACTTGGCGGGGCAGCACCGCGGCCAGGCGTTCGAGGCGGTGCAGTACCGGCGTCCGCCGGGGCTCGGGCAGCGGGTGTTCACCTTCGGGTTCGCCGTGGTGCTGCCGCGCCCGGTTCCGGGCCCGGAGCTGCGGGTGGCGCGTTCGGGCGCGTTCGGCGCGCTCGGCCAGGACTTGCGGGTCGCTTCGGGTGACCCGGAGTTCGACCGCGCGTACCTGCTGACCTCGCCGGACGCGGAGTTCGCGCGCCGCGCGGTACCGCCGGGCCTGGCGCGCGCCCTGCTCACCGATGACCGCATGAAGGACGTGGTGCTGGAGTTCGCGCCGGGGCACGTCGTCGCGTTCCGCAGCGGTTCGGCGAAGCCGGAGACGGTGCTGCCGGTGCTGGACCTGCTGGTCGACGTGCACGGCGGCGTGCCGTGGGGGGAGCTGTCCGGGCGATGAACCAGGAGACGGACGTCCCCGGCCCCACCGAGTGGGGGACGGGCGTCGGCGTGGGGCCGTGGCAGGGGCCGTGGCCGGACGACGAGCGCTACGACCCGGAGCTGCTGGCCGAGGGCGACCGGCGCAACGTCGTGGACCACTACCGGTACTGGCACCGGGACGCGGTGGTCGCCGACCTCGACACCCGGCGCCACGACTTCCACGTGGCCATCGAGAACTTCCAGCACGACCACAACATCGGCACGGTGGTGCGCACCGCGAACGCGTTCGCGGCCCGCGCCGTGCACATCGTGGGCCGCCGCCGCTGGAACCGGCGCGGCGCGATGGTCACCGACCGGTACCAGCACGTGCACCACCACCCGGACCTGGTCTCGTTGCGCGAGTTCGCCGCCGAGCAGGGGCTGGCGATCGTCGCGGTGGACAACACGCCGGGCGCGACGCCCATCGAGCGCACCGCGCTGCCGGAGCGCTGCGTGCTGCTGTTCGGCCAGGAGGGGCCGGGGCTGCACTCGGATTCGCGGGACACCGCGGACGCGGTGGTGTCCATCGCGCAGTTCGGGTCGACCCGTTCGATCAACGCGGGCGTGGCGGCGGGCATCGCCATGCACGCCTGGATCGCGCAGCACGCGGACCCGTCCCGCGCCTGGTGAGGGCGTGAAAAAGCCCGGCCGGCGCGGGTCGTCCGCGTCCGGCCGGGCTCGGGTGCCAGTGGTTCAGGCGGCGTCCTTCGCCTTGGTCCGGCGTCCGCGCACGTACTCGACGATGATCGGGAGGATCGAGATGAAGACGATCAGGATCGCCATCGCCTCGAGGTTCTCCTTGATGATCGGGATGTTGCCGAGGAAGTAGCCCAGCACCGTCATGCCCGCGGCCCAGGCCACGGCGCCGATGGCGGAGTAGCTGAAGAACTTCCGCTGGTCCATCTGCCCGATGCCTGCGACGGCGGTGATGAACGTGCGCACGATCGGCACGAACCGGGCGAGGATGATCGCGCGGGCGCCGTAGCGCTCGAAGAACTCGTGGGTCTTGTCGACGTGTTCGGCCTTGAACAACTTCGAGTCGGGCTTGTTGAACAGGGCGGGCCCGACCTTCCGGCCGATCCAGTACCCGGTCACGTTGCCGACGAACGCGCACACGGACAGCAGCAGGCAGGTCAGCCAGATCGGCGTGGAGATCGCACCGGTCGCCACGAACAGGCCCGTCACGAACAGCAGCGAGTCACCGGGCAGGAAGAACCCGATGAGCAGGCCGCACTCCGCGAAGATGATCAGGCAGACACCGATCAGCGCGAACGGGCCGAGCGAGCTGACGATGTTCTCCGGATCCAGCCAGGACGGCAGCAGGGCGAGCGTGGACGTTCCAGCGGCGTTGAGCATCGCGGGGAGTTCGGTCGTCACGCTCGCCAACGGTACCGGTGCCCGTTGAGCGCGAACCGCCAGCCCGACCCCGACCGCTCGGAGCGTGGCAAGTCGCCGCGCCGGACGGGTTCTGGTGACGTCGGACTCGTCGGGCGGCGCGGCCGCGGATCACACGACGGTGAGCAGTCCGCTGATGCCACCGGCGGCGACGCCGAGCAGCACGGCGAACAGCAGCACCGCGCCCACCGGGAGCCGGCGCCGTTCGGGCGGTCCGACCGGCGGCGGTGGCGGCGGCGGTGCGGGAACGGCGTTCCCGGGCTGCCCGCCGACCGCCTGCGCGCGCAGCGCGGCCGACAGCAGATTCTCCGGGGTGTCCCGCGAACTCTCCATGCCCGCCAGCGTAGGACGTCCTGACCGGAGGGCTCGTGCAGCGGGGCGGGTGGCGCGCGTCTTCGCCGCGGCGTCAGCGACCGGTCGAGTCCCAGACGCCCGATTTCATGACGCGCCGCAGGTCCAGGTCGTCGTCGAGCAGCACGAGGTCCGCGGCCAGGCCCGGTCGCAGCGAGCCGACCCGGTCGGCGGCGCCGAGCAGCTCGGCGGGCCGGGTCGAGGCGGCGTGCACGGCCGCCGTCACCGGCAGCCCGCCGCCGTGCACGAGGTTGCGGAACGCGGCGTCCATGGTGAGCGTGCTGCCCGCGAGCGAGCCGTCGGCCAGCCGCGGTTCCCCGTCGACCACGGTCACCGGGAGCTTGCCCAGCTCGTAGGTCCCGTCCCCGGCGCCGGTGGCGCTGATCGCGTCGGTGATCAGCACGGTCCGGCCCGCGCCCGCGTGCCGCGCGGCGAAGCCCACCACGGCCGGGTGCAGGTGCACCAGGTCGCAGATCAGCTCCACCGTGATGCGCTCGTCGTCGAGCAGGGTGCCGACCGGTCCGGGTTCGCGGTGGTGCAGGGGGCGCATCCCGTTGAACAGGTGGGTGGCGACCGTCGCCCCGGCGTCGACGGCGGGCAGCACCTGCTCGCGGACGGCGTCGGTGTGCCCGATCGCGGCGATCACGCCCTGCTCGGCGAGGGTGCGCACGGCGGGGATCGCGCCGTCGAGCTCCGGTGCCAGCGTCACCATCCGGATCGAGCCCTTGCCCGCCTTGAGCAGGGTGCGCACGGCCTGCTCGTCGGGTTCCCGCAGCAGCGCCGGGTCGTGCGCGCCGCAGCGCGCCGCGGACAGGAAGGGGCCTTCCAGGTGGATGCCGTCGAGCAGGCCGTCGACGACCAGTTCGTGCAGCGCGCCGACCTGCTTGGCCAGGTCGGCGAGCGGCGCGGTGACGAGGCTGGCGAGCGTGGTGGTGGTGCCGTGCGAGCGGTGCGCGGCCAGCGCGGCGCGGGTCTGCTCGGCTTCGAGCCCGGTGAACGAGCCGCCGCCTCCGCCGTGACAGTGGATGTCGACGAAACCGGGCACCAGCCAGCCGTCGCCGAGGTCGGTGGCCCCGGCGGGCGCGGGCCCGGTGCCGAGCTCATCGATGACGGGGCCGGACAGCCGGATCCAGCCGTTCTCCAGCACGCCGTCCGGGGTGACGATGCGGCTCGCGGTGAGGGTGCGGGCCCCGGTGTCGTGCGCGTTCACTGGCTGTCCCCACTTTCGTTGTCGCCCGCGCCGCGGTGTCGCCGAGGCCGCGGGCGAGGCCGCGTCGGGCGGCGGTGGCTGCGGTGGTCGGCGCTGCCATCTTCCGGCACCGACCCGTTAATGGTCTACACCAGCATGGTGTGGTCTTCGCCGGCGTGCCGTCGACTCGTGGGGTGCCGTGCGCTGCCCTGCGGCAGGAGGGTGAAAACCCGACGTGGATCGGGTGATCTTGGCGTGGCCCGAACGGCCGCCGGGGCGCGCCCGCGCCGAGGAGACCGCCTCGCGCCGAGGGTGCGGCGCCGTCCCCGGTCGTCGCGGTCCGCAGCGCGCTCACCTGATCAGCGGACCCGCGTCGGGATGATCACTGGCGGGTGGTCGTCGTTGACCCCGCCAGGCGGCCGCGTGAAGCCCGGCTGCGCGCTCAGTGCGAGCGCATGACCTTCTGCAGGGCTTCCAGGCCGCGACTGGCGGTGGACTTCACGGTGCCCTTCGAGACGCCGGTGGCCTCGGAGATCTCCGCTTCGGTGAGGTTGCCGTAGTAGCGCAGCACCAGCACCTCGCGCTGCCGCGGCGGGAGCTCGCCCAGCGCCGCCACCACCGCCTGGTGCTCCGCGGTGAGCATCGCCAGCGACTCCGCGGAACGCGCGTCGGCCTGGTGCGGCGGCTGGTACTCGCGGGCCGTCTTGCGGCGTCGCAGCACCGAGCGGCTGCCGTTGACCACGGCGGTGCGCAGGTAGCCGATGGCGGCCTTCGCGTCGCGCAGGCCGGACCAGTTGCGGTAGAGGCCGGTGAACGCCTCCTGCACCACGTCCTCGGCGGTCGCCGGTTCGTCGACCAGCAGGATCGCCAGCCGGACCATGCGCATCCGCTGCTGGCGGTACAGGTCTTCGAGGGTGAGCGGTTGGTCGGTGGCGGTGGACGCGGTGTCGATCGCACGGAGGTGGCCCAGTGTCTGCTCGACGCTGCGTTCGACCCCCGATGAGGAATCCCCGAACATGATCTGAAAGTACCGGCTTCGCCCGGCGGCTGTCCCTCGGCCGGGTAGCGTCCGGAACAGGCTCGTGATCAGGGAGGTCCGAAATGGCGAAGTTCGTGGTCGAAATGGTCTACGGCGACGACGAGGAGCGCCGGTTGGCCGTGCGGCCCGACCACCGCGTCTACGCCAAGTCGCTGGCGCAGCAGGGGATCCTGCTGGCCGGGGGTCCGTACGAGGACGGCTTGGGCGCGCAGCTCGTGTACGAAGCGGCGGACGCGGCGGCGGTGCAGCGGCTGCTCGACGAAGATCCGTACCTCCAGGAGGGCGTGATCGCCTCGACCACCGTCCGTGAGTGGAACGCGATCACCGGCTCCTGGGTTTCATGATCCACTAGCCTGTTCAGGCGACCCCGCACCCCCGAAGGTGTGAGGATTGCGACAGCGGTGCAGATCCGCACCGATCCAGTGGTTTTCCCTATGACGCGAACGGGTAGCGCTGACCTCCACAGGCCCGCGCGGACCTCGCGCGCCCTCGTAGGATTCGGCGCGGCTCCCCGCTGCCAAGAACGACTCCATCCCGAGGAGGACGACCGATGCCCATCGCTACCCCCGAGGTCTACGCGGAGATGCTGGACCAGGCGAAGTCAAGCGAGTTCGCCTATCCGGCCATCAACGTGACCTCGTCGGAGACGCTCAACGCGGCGCTGCGTGGCTTCGCCGAGGCCGAGAGCGACGGCATCATCCAGGTCTCGACCGGTGGCGCCGAGTTCGCCTCCGGTACGAAGGTCAAGGACATGGTCACCGGGGCCACCGCGCTCGCGGAGTACGCGCACGTCGTGGCCGCCAAGTACCCGGTGAACATCGCGCTGCACACCGACCACTGCCCCAAGGACAAGCTGGACGGCTACGTCCGGCCGCTGATCCAGATCAGCCAGGAGCGGGTCGACCGCGGCGAGAACCCGCTGTTCCAGTCGCACATGTGGGACGGCTCGGCCATCGAGCTGCACGAGAATCTGCAGATCGCCTCCGAGCTGCTCGACACCGCGGCCAAGGCGAAGATCATCCTGGAGCTGGAGGTCGGCGTCGTCGGCGGCGAGGAGGACGGCGTCGCCAACGACATCAACGACAAGCTCTACACCGCCGCGGGCGACTACGAGCACACCGTGGACGCGCTCGGCGCCGGCGAGAAGGGCCGCTACCTGCTGGCCGCGACCTTCGGCAACGTGCACGGCGTGTACAAGCCCGGCAACGTCAAGCTGCGGCCCGAGATCCTCAAGCAGGGCCAGGAGGTCGCCTCCCAGAAGCTGGGCCTGCCCGCCGGGTCCAAGCCGTTCGACCTGGTCTTCCACGGTGGTTCCGGCTCGCTGCTGGAGGAGATCCACGAGGCGGTCTCCTACGGCGTGGTGAAGATGAACATCGACACCGACACCCAGTACGCCTTCACCCGGCCCATCGCCGAGCACATGTTCAAGAACTACGACGGCGTGCTCAAGGTCGACGGCGAGGTCGGCAACAAGAAGGTCTACGACCCGCGCAGCTACCTGAAGGCGGCGGAGCAGGCCATGGCCGCCCGCGTCGCCCACGGTTGCGAGACGCTGAAGTCCGCGGGCCGCATGCTGGCCGGCTGACACCGCACCGCACTTCGAACGCCACCCCGGACCGAGCACCGGGGTGGCGTTCGCGCGTCGGATGACAGGATGGCGCCATGACGAACCTGCTGGAGCCACCGGAAACGCTGCTGCCGGAGAACACCACGGCGCAGGCCGCGCTCGACGCCGGAACCGACCCGGCGAAGGTCGCCGCGGAGTTCCCCGCGTTCAGCGCCGCTTGGGCGCAGCTCGGCGAGGTCGCGCTGGAGCGCGAGGAGTACATCGCCGCCTACGCCTACGCGCGCACCGGCTACCACCGCGGCCTGGACGCGCTGCGCAAGTCCGGCTGGAAGGGCTTCGGCCCGGTGCCGTGGCGGCACCGCCCCAACCAGGGCGTGCTGCGCGCCGTCGCCGTGCTGGCCAAGGCCGCGGGCGCGATCGGCGAGACCGAGGAGTTCGACCGCTGCCGCCAGCTCCTGCTCGACAGCGACCCCGCCTCGGTGGAGGCCACCGGAGTCGCGTGACGCTCCGGGAGGGCCCGGTCCGCCGGGCCCTCCCGCTGCCCGTTGGTGCAAGCGTGTTGCCCCGCGTTCGGTCCCCGTTGCCCTGCCACCACCAGGCCGTCTCAGCGACGCTGCAGGGAGGCGGGTGAGCAGGAGGCGGGATGCGGATCGTCGAGTCACGAGCCGACGCCGCACAGCGGGCCGGACGGTCCGTCGACGACCGGACATCGACGGACGTGTCACCGCGGATCGCGCGAGTGCTGGCGCTCCAGCGCACGGTGGGCAACGCCGTGGTGTCGCGGACGCTGGCCGACGACGTGGAATTGACCGACCTGGCGGGCCCGAGCCGGCCGACGGGCGCGGCGCAGCCGAACTCGGTGGAGGTCGCCTACCCATCGGCCCGGCAGCCGGTCGAACCGCCGGTCCGGCAGCAAGCTCCCCGACCGGCCACGTGGTTCCAGCTGTACTGCTGCGGAGTGCGGAGAAGCCCCCCGACGGCGGCAGCGCCCTCGGGTGGGCAGGACGGCGCTGACCGCGACTGGCGAGATTTCCTGGCCGATGTCAAACCCGAGCTGGAGCGCATCGACAAGGACCCGAAGATCAAAATCGATGAGGCCACCCAGACCGTGCTGGTGGCCTACGACCCTCAGCTGCTGTCGGACATCTACCCGGTGCTGGAGTTCGTGCTCAAGCGGCAAGCTAAGAAGTTGTCGGACGTTTTCGGCGAGACGCTGGAGAGCCACGGGCGGAAATCCACTACTACCTCCGGTTACTGGGAAGACCACGATGAACGGCGACGGCAGCTCGGCGCGCGGGCCGCTTCCGCAGCTCGTCGGCACGCCGACGATCCAGCTCCGGCCAATCCGATCAGCGGGATGAACAACGCGTCGCCCCTCGTCGCGCTGCACGCCTTGCTGGGCGACTCGTCAGGTGGATTCATCATCGGGGAGAAGCACTCCGAGTACGCAGCCTGGAAGATGCTCGTCGATCATTTGGACGGGCTCAGGGACACCGGTGTGCGGGTGATCTACCTGGAATCCATCCGTGCCGGTGAAATCCAGGAATGGGTGGACGAGTACCTGCGGAGCTCAGCCCAGAAGATGCCGCCCCAGCTCGAAGCGTTCGTCCTCAAGTACAAGTCGCGCTGGAACCACGACGGATTGCGGGAGCTCCTGGATGCCGTCAAGCGAATGGGCGGAATGCGCATCCACGCGATCGACTCGACGACCGCGGCGCGCAAGGGCGCGGGCGACGAGTCCCTGCACGAGCGGGCGGCTCTGATGAACGCCTTCGCGACCGAACGAGTCCGGGAGGACCAGACGAGAGATCCGGGCCGGTACGTCGCGCTGGTCGGGGAAGCACACGCTGTGCAGCACGATTTCACCGGTGACCGAGGTGATCTGCCCGCGATCGTCCCCGGCCTCACCCGGTACCTCGGCGTCCCGGCGGTGCGGATCAGCGGACCGCACGACGCGCAGACGGTCGAGGCCTTGGAGTAGCGCGCGGACGCCGGGGTGACCTGGGTGATCGCCTGGGCGATCGGCGTGGCGCAGAATGGGCGCGTGCAGCGGGTGCGGCAGGAGTTGAGTCGGCGGTTGCGGCGGTTGTTCCGGTCGGGCGTGCCGATCGTGCAGTGCGCCGTGGCGGCGGGTTTGGCGTGGGCCGTGGCGAAGCACCTGGTGGGGCATCCGGCGCCGTTCTTCGCGCCGATCGCCGCGGTGGTGTCGCTGGGCGTGTCGCTGGGGCAGCGGATGCGGCGGTCCCTGGAGCTGGTCGTGGGCGTCAGCATCGGCATCGGCGTCGGCGACGTGCTGATCTCGATGATCGGCACCGGGCCGTGGCAGATCGCGCTGGTCGTCGCGCTCGCCATGAGCACGGCGGTGCTCGCCGACAGCGGCGCGATCATCGTGCTGCAGGCGGCGTCCTCGTCGGTGCTGGTGGCCACGCTGCTGCCGCCCGCGACGGTCGGCGGCTGGACGCGGATGATCGACGCGGCCGTGGGCGGCCTGGTCGGTTTCGCGGTGGCCGCGCTGCTGCCCGCGAATCCGCTGGCCGTGGCGCACCGCAACGGCCGGTTGGTGCTGGGCGCGCTCACCGAGGGCCTGCGCGGGGTGGCGTGGGCGGTGTCGCGGCGCGACGTCGACGTCGCCTCCGACACGCTGGCGGCGGCGCGCAAGAGCCAGAAGCTCGTCGACGAGTTCCGGACCGCGCTGGAGGCGGGCGGCGAGATCGCGAAGTTCGCCCCGATCCGCTGGCGGCGCCGCGGCGACCTGGAGCGCTACGAGTCGGCGGCCACGCCGATCGACCGGGCGCTGCGCAACACTCGCGTGCTGGCGCGGCGCGCGATGGCCGCGCTGCGCGACGACGAGCCGGTGCCGCGTCCGCTGCCGGGGCTGCTGGAGGAGCTGGCCGGTTCGGTGGTGCTGCTGCGAGACGAGCTGGCCAGCGGCACCGAGCCGCTGCAGGCGCGGGAGGCGGCCCGTTCGGTGGCCCGCCGCTCCTCGGTGGAACTGCTCGGCGAAGGCGACTTCTCGATGCAGGTCGTGGTCCTCCAGGTCCGCTCCATCGCAGTGGATCTGCTCCAAGCGAGCGGCCTCACCCGAACCGAAGCCATCGCCACCCTCCCCCCACTACACCCCCGCCGCGAAGGCGACCACAGCTGACGACCCGAGCCGGTCGCTCGTCAGAGGTGTCCGGGTGGCGGAACCTCAGTGGCTTCCTCGCTGCGGGATCTTTTTCCCGAGTGGCTCCGCCACGAGGGAAAAAGCCGTCCTCGCGCGAGATCGG
>NZ_JBSFWJ010000122.1:0-10132 GCF_053592695.1 Saccharopolyspora sp. NPDC002578
CCAGCAACACCAGCCGTGGAAGCAATCCTGCAAGCCGACCTTCCACGCACCACCGAAACCACACGCCCAAACCCGGGAAGGCTCTAAAACCCGACGCCCCACGCCAAGCCGAGCGAGACTCCACAACCCAACCCCCACGTCAAGCCGGGGAGACTCCAAACCCCGCACCCAACTAGGCCCGATAGACTAAGCGCCGTGACTTTCACGCTTCTTCCTGCTGTTGACGTGGCCGATGGTCAGGCTGTCCGCCTGGTCCAGGGTGCGGCCGGTACCGAGACTTCCTACGGGGATCCGTGGGAGGCCGCGTTGGCCTGGCAGCGCGCGGGCGCTGAGTGGATCCACTTGGTGGATCTCGACGCCGCGTTCGGCCGTGGTTCGAACCGGGAGTTGTTGGCGGACGTGGTGCGGCGGCTGGACGTGCGGGTGGAGCTTTCGGGCGGCATCCGCGATGACGAGTCGTTGAAGGCGGCGTTGGCGACGGGCTGCGACCGGGTGAACTTGGGCACGGCTGCTCTGGAGGACCCGGAGTGGGCGGATCGGGTCGTGGCCGAGCACGGGGATCAGGTCGCGGTGGGTTTGGACGTGCGGATCACGGAGCAGGGCCACCGGTTGGCCGCGCGCGGCTGGACTCGCGACGGTGGTGATCTGTGGGAGGTGCTGGCCCGGTTGGACGCGGCGGGGTGCCGTCGTTACGTGGTCACGGATGTGAGCAAGGACGGCACGTTGCAGGGCCCGAATTCGGAGCTGTTGCGCGAGGTGTGCGCCCGCACGGACGCGCCGGTCGTTGCCTCCGGCGGTGTGTCCAGTGTGGACGATCTGCGGGCGTTGGCGGAATTGGCGCCGCTGGGCGTGGAGGGTTCCATCGTCGGCAAGGCGTTGTACGCGGGGAACTTCACGTTGGAAGAGGCCCTCGCGGCCGTGTCCTGATCGGACCGGTGCCCGGCGGTGGCCGACTCCGCCGCCGGGCGCACCGGGTGCGCCCGGCTTCGCGCGGGCGGCCTACCCTGGGGGCATGGGCGTCGCGGTGCGAGTGATCCCCTGCCTGGACGTGGATGCCGGGCGGGTCGTCAAGGGTGTCAACTTCACGAACCTGGTCGACGCGGGCGATCCCGTCGAGCTGGCGAAGACCTACGACGCGGAGAGCGCCGACGAGCTCACCTTCTTGGACGTGACGGCGTCGTCGTCGGACCGCGAGACGACGTTCGACGTGGTGCGCCGGACCGCGGAGCAGGTGTTCATCCCGCTGACCGTCGGTGGCGGTGTGCGCAGCCCCGATGACATCAACCGCTTGCTGCGCGCGGGCGCGGACAAGGTCAGCTTGAACACGGCCGCCATCGCCCGCCCGGAGCTGCTGCGGGAGTCCTCCCACCGGTTCGGCGCGCAGTGCGTGGTGCTGTCCGCCGACGCCCGCCGGGTGCCGGAGGGGGAGCGGCCGACGGCGTCCGGTTTCGAGGTCACCACGCACGGCGGCAGGCGCGGCACGGGCATCTGCGCGGTGGAGTGGGCGCAGCGGGCGCAGGAGCTCGGCGTGGGCGAGATCCTGCTGAACTCGATGGACGCCGACGGCACCAAGGCCGGTTTCGACTTGGAGCTGATCCGCGCGGTGCGCGCCCGCGTCGACGTGCCGCTGATCGCCAGCGGTGGTGCCGGTGCGGTGGAGCACTTCGCGCCCGCGGTGCACGCCGGTGCGGACGCGGTGCTGGCGGCGAGCGTGTTCCACTTCGGGCAGTTGCGGATCAGCGAGGTCAAGGCGGCGATGCGCGCGGAAGGGATCACCGTCCGATGAGCGAACTCGACCCGGCGATCGCTGGCAGGCTCAAGCGCAACGCCGAGGGGCTGGTCGCGGCTATCGCGCAGCAGCGCGGCACCGGTGAGGTGCTGATGATGGCGTGGATGGACGACGAGGCGCTGCACCGCACCCTCACAACGCGCCGCGGCACGTACTTCTCCCGCAGCAGGAACGCGTACTGGGTGAAGGGCGAGACGTCGGGGCACGTGCAGCACGTGCACGAGGTGCGGTTGGACTGCGACGGCGACACCGTGCTGCTGGTGGTGGACCAGGAGGGCGCCGCCTGCCACACCGGCGACCACACCTGCTTCGACGCGGACGTCCTGCTCGCCGCGTCGTCGGAGTAGCTTCGCGCGGTGGAGCCGCCGCGCCTCCGTCGCCGCCCTGCGGCGCTGCTCGCCTGGCTCGTCGGTTCTGGACCGAGTTCCGGCGCCCGTCAGATGTCGAGGTCACCCGTGAGGTAGCGCTGGAGGTTGGGTCCGACGGTGGCGACGATGGTCCGGTGGTCGGCGGAGGCGAGGGGTTCGACCTCCACCACGTAGCGCGCCATGCCCAGCCCGATGATCTGGGAGGAGGCCAGCGAGGCCCGCAGTTCGGGGTTGTCCATGTCCAACGCCCTGGCGAGCTTGTCGATGATCACGATTGCGACGAACTCGCGCAGCAGCCGCACCGCCGTGCGGTGGGAGGCGACGCTGCGCACCAAGGCGGCGAACGCGCCGCCGCCCGCTTCGTCCCAGGCCGACAGGAAGCGGTGCAGGATGCGTTCGGCGAGCTTCTCCCGATCCCCGGCGAGCAGCTCCGGGAGGAGGACAGCCGGGTCCACCGGGATACGCACGGCGGCGGTGAACAGGGATTCCTTGCCGCCGAACCAGTGGTTGACCATCGCCGGGTCCACGCCTGCGCGGGTGGCGATGACCCGCACCGTGGCGTCGTTGTAGCCGTACTCGGCGAACACCTCGCGGGCAGCGTCGATCAGGGCCGCGCGGGTGTCCTGCCCGCCGGGCCTGCGCCCGCGCCGCTTCGGGCCGCTGTCGTCGGAGGTGCCGCTGCTCACCCCGCCATCCTTGCCGCTGCCCGGTGCCCGTCGCAAAAAGGCCCGTCGTGGGCGGGGCGTCCTGACCGCTGCGACGGGGCGGAGGCGGTGTCGGCACAATGATGGGCATGGTTGGCGACGGCGACATCGGCTGCATCACCCCGGACCGCACGGAATTCCGCGAGCTCGCCGCCGGGCGGCGGGTCATCCCCGTGGTGCGGCGGCTGCTGGCCGACGACGAGACCCCGCTGGGGGTGTACCGGAAGCTCGCGGGTGATCGCACGGGCACGTTCCTGTTCGAGTCCGCGGAGAACGGGCGTTCCTGGTCGCGCTGGTCCTTCGTCGGGGTGCGCAGCGCGGCGGCGCTGACGGTGCGCGACGGCGAGGCGTGCTGGACGGGCACGCCGCCGGTGGGGCTGCCGGAGGGCGGCGATCCGCTGGAGGCGCTGCGGGAGACGGTGCGGTTGCTGCGCACCGATCCGTTGCCGGGCCTGCCGCCGTTGACGGGGGGCATGGTCGGCTACCTCGGTTATGACGCGGTGCGCCGCCTGGAGCGGCTGCCGGAGCTCACCGAGGACGACTTGAAGATCCCCGAGCTGGTGATGCTGCTGGCCACCGACTTGGCCGCGCTGGACCACCACGAGGGCACGATCACGCTCATCGCGAACGCGGTGAACTGGGACGACAGCCCGGAGCGGGTGGACGCCGCCTACGACGACGCGGTGCGCAGGCTCGACGAGATGACCGAGCGGCTGTGCACGCCGTCGGAGCCGACGGTCGCCGCGTTCTCCCGGCCGGCGCCGGACTTCACGCGCCGTCGGACCCCGCAGGAGCACTACGCGGCGGTGGAGTCGGCGAAGGAGGCCATCCGTTCCGGCGAGGCGTTCCAGGTGGTCGTCTCGCAGCGCTTCGAGATGGAGACCAGCGCCGACGCGCTGGACGTCTACCGCGTGCTGCGCACCACCAACCCCAGCCCGTACATGTACCTGCTGCGGATGGCGGACCCGGAGGGAGGCCCGCCGTTCGACATCGTCGGGTCCAGCCCGGAGTCGCTGGTGACGGTCCGCGACGGGCAGGCGACGACGCATCCCATCGCGGGCACCCGCTGGCGCGGCGCCGACGAGGACGAGGACGCGCGGCTGGAGAAGGAGCTCAGCAACGACGAGAAGGAGCGGGCCGAGCACTTGATGCTCGTCGACCTGGGCCGCAACGACTTGGGCCGGGTGTGCCGCCCCGGTTCGGTGCACGTGGTGGAGTTCTTCCGCATCGAGCGCTACAGCCACGTGATGCACCTGGTCTCCACGGTCACCGGCACCCTCGGGGAGGACCGCACCGCGTTCGACGCGGTCACGGCGTGCTTCCCGGCGGGCACGTTGTCGGGGGCGCCGAAGCCGCGGGCGCTGGAGCTGATCGAGGAGCTGGAGCCGACGCGCCGCGCCCAGTACGGCGGGGTGGTGGGGTACCTGGACTTCGCCGGGGACGCCGACACGGCCATCGCGATCCGCACCGCGCTGGTGCGCGACGGAGTGGCGTACGTGCAGGCGGGCGGCGGCATCGTCGCCGATTCGGATCCGGTGGCGGAGGACCAGGAGACGCTGAACAAGGCGAAGGCCGTGCTCAACGCGATCGCGACGGCGCAGACGTTGCGCCCGCCGGCGGCGGCGGAGGAGCCGGTGGCGCGGCCGGGCGTGCAGGAGCGGGTTTGACCGCCCCGGAGGCGGCCGAGCCGCGCACGACGTCACCGCGGCTGCTGTGGTCGGTGATCCTGCTGCTGGTGGGGAGCGCGGGGCTGCTGTGGTGGGCGAGCGCCCTGAACTGGGTGTCCCGGCCGTACCGCACCCCGTTCTCCGGGGACGTCGAGTCCGCGGCGACGGGGGCGGCGGTGCGCCCGGAGCTGGTGCCGCTGGCGTTGGCGGCGCTGACGGCGGTGGCGGCGGTGCTGGCGACGGGTGGCTGGCTGCGCCGGATCATCGGCGCGCTGACCCTGCTGGGCGGGGTGCTGCTGGCGTGGCGGGCGGTGACCTGGCAGTTCGGTGCCTCGTCGGGGTACGTCCCGACGGACGTGCCCGGCGGCAGCGAGCCCGTCGGGGAGTTGTCGCGGGCGCCGTACGGGCCGCTGCTGATGCTGCTGGCGGCGCTGGCGCTGTTCGTCGCGGGGCTGCTGGTGGCGTGGCGGGCGAGCCGGTTGCCCGCGATGGGCGCGAAGTACTCCGCTCCGGGCGCGGAACGGCCGAAGTCGGCGGATCCGGACAAAAGGCTCTGGGATGCCCTGGACGAGGGAGCGGACCCGACGGATGAGCGATAGCGCCGCACCTACCGTGGTCCCGGCACCAGGCCGGGTACATCCGGGTGGTGGCGGGGGGTCCCGCGATCGGACCTGGCAAGGGACGAAGGTCCTTGCTGTGCAGGGACGTTGTACCGACCCCTTGGCGAGAGGCCGCACCGCACGGGGTTAGCATCGGCCATGCGAACGGCACGGCGGGAAGGGGAGTGTCGTGATCGAGCGCTTTGAGTTGTTCTGCGCGGAAGACGGTTTTCGAGACCTGCGGGCGAGTGTTCGGGGCACGCGTGACGAGGTGTTCGAGTGAGCGTTCTGGAATCCATCATCGAGGGCGTTCGCGAGGACATGGCTGTCCGCGAGTCCGCCGTTCCGTTCGACGAGATCAAGCAGCGGTCGGCCGCGGCACCACCGCCGCACGACGCGCTGGCGGCGCTGCGCGCGCCCGGTGTCGGCGTCATCGCCGAGGTCAAGCGGCGCAGCCCTTCCAAGGGCGAGCTCGCTGAGATCGGCGAGCCCGCCGACCTGGCCGCGGACTACGCGGCGGCGGGCGCGCGGGTGATCAGCGTGCTGACCGAGCAGCGCCGCTTCGGCGGTTCGCTGGCGGACTTCGACGACGTGCGCGCCAAGGTCGGGGGCACGCCGCTGCTGCGCAAGGACTTCATCGTCAGCCCGTACCAGGTGCACGAGGCTCGCGCGCACGGCGCGGACATGGTGCTGCTGATCGTGGCAGCGCTGGAGCAGAACGCGCTGGAGGCCCTGCTGGACCGGGTCGAGTCGCTGGGCATGACGGCCCTCATCGAGGTGCACACCGCCGAGGAGGCGGACCGTGCGCTGGAGGCGGGGGCGAAGGTCATCGGGATCAACGCGCGCAACCTGCACACCTTGGACGTGGACCGGGAGGTGTTCGGGCGGATCGCGCCGGGACTGCCGCCGGACGTGCTCAAGGTGGCCGAGTCCGGTGTGCGCGGCCCGAGCGACCTGATGGCGTACGCGGGTTCCGGTGCGGACGCCGTGCTCGTCGGTGAGGGCTTGGTGACCAGTGAGAACCCGCGGGTCGCGGTGACTCAGCTGGTGACCGCCGGGTCGCACCCGGCGTGCCCGCGCCCCAGCCGCTGAGTTCCGTTCCGCGCCCCGATCCCGGTTCCGCCGGTGTCGGGGCGCCGGTTTCGGGAACCCGAGGTGCGCGGTGGTGTACGTGCCTGCCCGGCGTTGCGGGGGGTGCGGGTGTCACCTGGTACCGGCGATTCGGCCGGTGTTCCGGGTTCTGAGGACGATTGGAGAGGTGACCCTGATGGCGACGGTGCACGACGCGCAGCACGATCGCGCGCATCGGCCGGGCCGTCCGGTGCCCGAAGGGCATGATCCGGATGAGCGGGGCCATTTCGGTCCTTACGGCGGCCGGTTCATGCCGGAGGCGTTGATCGCGGCGCAGGACGAGCTGACCGCTGAGTACGAGAAGGCGCAGCTCGACCCGGAGTTCACCGACGAGCTGGCGCGGCTGCTGCGGGACTACGCGGGGCGCCCGTCGCTGCTCACGGAGGCGAAGCGGTTCGGCGAGCACGCGGGCGGGGCGCGGATTCTGCTCAAGCGCGAGGATTTGAACCACACCGGCTCACACAAGATCAACAACGTGCTGGGGCAGGCGCTGCTGGTCAAGCGGATGGGCAAGAAGCGCGTCATCGCCGAGACCGGTGCCGGTCAGCACGGCGTGGCGACCGCGACGGCCTGCGCGCTGCTCGACCTCGACTGCGTGATCTACATGGGCAAGGTCGACACCGAGCGCCAGGCGTTGAACGTGGCGCGGATGCGGTTGCTCGGCGCGGAGGTCCGCCCCGTCGCGAACGGTTCGGCGACGCTCAAGGACGCGATCAACGAGGCGCTGCGGGACTGGGTCGCCAGCGTCGAGGACACCCATTACCTGCTGGGCACGGCCGCCGGGGCGCACCCGTTCCCGGTGATGGTGCGCAACTTCCACAAGATCATCGGCGAGGAGGCGCGCGAGCAGTCCCTCGAGAAGTTCGGCGGCCTGCCGGACGCGGTGGTCGCCTGCGTCGGCGGCGGCTCCAACGCCATCGGCATCTTCCACGGCTTCATCGACGACCCGGGCGTGCGCCTGGTCGGCTACGAGCCCGCGGGGCACGGCCTCGACAGCGGTGAGCACGGCGCGACCTTGAGCAAGGGCACGCCCGGCACGCTGCACGGCGCCCGCTCGTACCTGCTGCAGGACGACGACGGGCAGATCACCGAGGCCTATTCGATCTCGGCGGGCCTGGACTATCCCGGCGTGGGGCCGGAGCACTCGTACCTCAAGGACGCCGGCCGCGCCGAGTACCGCGCCGTCACCGACGACGAGGCGATGCAGGCGTTCAAGCTGCTCTCCCGCACCGAGGGCATCATCCCGGCCATCGAGTCCGCGCATGCCCTCGCGGGCGCGCTGGAGCTCGGCAAGGAACTCGGCCCGGACGCCACGTTGCTGGTGAGCCTGTCGGGCCGGGGCGACAAGGACATGGACACGGCCGCGAAGTACTTCGGCCTCGTCGACGAGTCCGGCGAGACCGTCGCGGACGACGCAGTGGGGGAGGCGGCCCGGTGAGCCTGCACGAGGTGTTCGCGGCCTGCCGCGACGAGGACCGCGCCGCGCTGGTCGGCTACCTGCCCGCGGGGTATCCCACGGTGGCGGGTTCGCAGGAGCTGCTGGCGGGGATGCTCGGCGGCACCGACGACGCGCCGGGCTGCGACATCGTCGAGGTCGGCGTCCCTTACTCCGACCCGGTCATCGACGGTCCGACCATCCAGGCCGCGGGGGACGTGGCGCTGCGCGCGGGGTTCCGCATCCGGGACCTGTTCGACGTGGTGTCCTCGGTCGCCGAGGCGGGCAGGCACGCGGTCGTGATGACCTACTGGAACCCGGTGCACCAGTACGGCCCGGACGCGTTCGCCCGCGACCTGAAGGCGGCGGGCGGCCTCGGGGTGATCACCCCGGACCTCGTCCCGGACGAGGCCGACGACTGGATGGCCGCCTCCGACGCGCACGGCGTGGACCGGATCTTCCTGGTCGCCCCGTCGTCCACGGAGCAGCGGCTGGCGATGACGGCGAAGGCCAGTTCCGGTTTCGTCTACGCCACCTCGGTGATGGGCGTGACGGGTGCTCGCGCCACCGTCGGCGACAAGGCGGAGAGCCTGGTCCGGCGCACGCGCGCGCACACGGACCTGCCGATCGGCGTGGGCCTCGGGGTCCGTTCCGGCGAGCAGGCCGCGGAGGTCGCGAAGTTCGCCGACGGCGTCATCGTCGGCTCGGCCTTCATCGACCGCGCCGAACGAGAGGGCGTCGACGGCGTCCGCGAGCTCGCCGCCGAGCTGGGCCGAGGCGTCCGCTCCCGCTGACCACGGCGGTAGGCGGTTGTCCTGTCAGCGGCGAAGCCGCTGAGCAGCGACCACGCACGCAAGCCGACCAGCAGCGGGTTCTCGGTCGTCTTCTCGCGAGGACGGCTTTTTCCCTCGTGGCGGAGCCACTTGGGAAAAAGATCCCGCAGCGAGAAGACGACTGAGGTTCCGCCACCCGACCACCAGCGCAGATCTCCCCGGGAAAGCCCCAGCACTCGGAACGTCCGATGGGGACCGATACGGTGGGCGCGTGAGCGCGCACAACCTCGCTGCCTCGGCGACCTCGTTCCTGGCGAACATTCCCAGCCCTCCGCAAGGGGTCTGGCAGATCGGCCCGGTGCCGTTGCGCGCGTACGCGCTGTGCATCATCGCCGGGATCGTCGTGGCGATCCTGTGGGGTGATCGGCGCTGGCAGGCGCGCGGTGGCCGCAAGGGCCTGGTCACCGACATCGCGGTGTTCGCCGTGCCGTTCGGCCTGGTCGGCGGACGGCTCTACCACGTCGCGACGGACTGGTACAAGTACTTCGGTCCGGGGCGCGATCCGCTGGACGCGCTGAAGGTCTGGGAGGGCGGCCTCGGCATCTGGGGCGCGGTCGCGCTGGGCGCGGTCGGCGCCTGGATCGGCTGCCGCAGGCGCGGGGTGCCGCTGGCGGCGTTCGCCGACGCGATCGCTCCGGCGCTGGTCACGGCGCAGGCCATGGGCCGGTTGGGGAACTGGTTCAACCAGGAGCTCTACGGCAGCCCGACGACGGTGCCGTGGGGCTTGGAGATCTACCGGCGCATCGACCCGGAGACGGGCATGGCGGACCAGATCTACGGGCACGCCATCGACCAGGCCGCGCCGCTCGCGGTGGTGCATCCAACGTTCCTGTACGAGCTGCTGTGGAACCTGCTGGTGGCCGTGCTGATCGTGTGGGCGGACCGGAAGTTCCGGATGGGCCGTGGCCGGGTGTTCGCGCTCTACGTCGCGGGCTACACGGCGGGCCGGGTGTGGATCGAGATGATGCGCACCGACGAGGCCACGCACCTGCTGGGCATCCGCATCAACGTGTTCACCTCGTTGATCGTGTTCGCGCTGGCCGTGATCTACCTGCTGGTGGTGCGCGGCAAGAGGGAAGACCCGGCGTCGCTGCGCGGCAAACCCCTGCCCGGCGACGACGACTACGGCGTGGAGCCGCCCGCCGACGGCGAGTCCGGCGGGACGGCTTCCGCCACCGAGGACGACCGCCCCTCGGGGTCCGGCGCGTCGAAGGCCGAAGCCGACCCGGACCCGCCGGAGCGGGAGGACTCCGCTGCGGACGAGCGCCCGAAGCAGGCCTCGGCCACGGCGGTCACCGACAAGAAGCCGGACGAGACCGAGGACAAGTAGCCCTCCGCCGAGCCGCAAGACGGCCGTGCCACCGAACCCCGGAGGCACGGCCGTTTTGCGCGATACGCCCCAGGCGCGAGCGGCTGAAGGCCGTGCAGCCGAACGAGCGAAGCAAGTCCTGCCTCGCGGCCGAAGGCCGTGCCTGTATTCGCGCAGCGAATAGCCCACGTCAAGAAGCCGCCCACCGGCGGGTTCTCAGGTGTCTTCTCGCGAGGACAGCTTTTTCCCTCGTGGCGGAGCCACTTGGGAAAAAGATCCCGCAGCGAGAAGACACCT
>NZ_JBSFWJ010000123.1:0-10076 GCF_053592695.1 Saccharopolyspora sp. NPDC002578
ACCCCCCCGCCCCCCCCCCCCCATTCTCACCCTCCCAACCCTCACCCCCTTCACCCCTGGGGGGGGGGGGGGGGGGGGGGGGGGGCGCCGCCCCCCCCCCGCTCCGGGGCTCGTCACCGCCCGCGGAAGTGCGGCGTGCGCTTCTCGGCGAACGCGCGGGGTCCTTCCTTGGCGTCCGCGCTGCGGAAGACCTCCAGTCCTAGCCGGGTGTCCACCTGGAACGCGTCGTTCTCCGGCATGCCTTCGGTCTCGCGCATGGTCCGCAGGATGGCCCGGACCGCGAGCGGCCCGTTGGCGGCCACGGCTTCGGCGAGTTCCAGTGCGGTGCTCAGCGCTTCACCATCGGGCACGACCCGGCCGATGAGCCCGATCTCCTTGGCCTCCTCGGCGGTGAGGTGCCTGCCGGTCAGCAGGATTTCGGCGGCGAGGGTGTAAGGGATCTGGCGCGGCAGGCGGACCGCCGAGCCGCCCAGGGGGAACAGGCCCCACTTGCATTCCGAGACGCCGAAGCGGGCGCCGCGTCCGGCGACGCGGATGTCGGTGGCCTGCAGGATCTCGGTGCCGCCCGCGACGGCCGGGCCTTCGACGGCGGCGATGAGCGGTTTCGTCAGCCTGCGGCCCTTCAGCAGCGGTTCGATCACCGACAGGTCGCGGCCTTCGGTGGTGTCGCCGGGGTGGCTGCTGGTCATCGCCTTGAGGTCGGCGCCCGCGCAGAACGCGCCGCCCGCGCCGGTCAGCACGCAGGCCCGGATGTCGTCGTCCTCGTCCACCTGGTCCCAGGCCTGCTTCATGATCGCCATCATCTCGGCGGACAGCGCGTTGCGCTTGGCCGGTCGGTTCAGGGTCACGACCAGCACCTGCCCGTGCCGCTCCACCAGGCAGTCCGGCTCCTCTGTGGCCTGGGCGGGCGGGTGCGCCGGTGTTGCGGACATGGGTTCCTCCCGGGAAGTCGTGCGGGGCGACGTGACCGCCCGCGTGCGGGCTCGTTGGGGATGGCAGGTCGGGCGCGACGGCTCGTCGGCGCGGCATGGTCCGAACCCGTGCCGCATTCGCGGGAATTCCGGAAATCAGGGCGCTTTCTGAACCGATCGGCCCGTTGCCTCGGACGATAACATGTTCTAGTTTCGATCGGGTGGCACACAACATCGCGGATCTCTTCGAGCACGCCGTCGACCTGACACCCGAGCGCGTCGCCGTGATCTGCGGCGAGGACCGGGTCACCTTCGCCGAACTGGAACGCCGATCGAACCGGCTCGCGCACCACTGGGCCCAGCGGGGGCTCGGCCGGGGCTCGCACATCGGTGTGCACACCCGCAACCGCATCGAAGCGCTGGAGGCGATGCTCGCCGCCTACAAGCTGCGCGCGGTCGCGGTCAACATCAACTACCGCTACGTCGCGGAAGAACTCCGCTACATCTACGAGGACGCCGACCTCGCCGCGCTGGTGCACGAACGCCGTTACGGGGACCGGGTCGCCGAGGCGCTGCCGCCCGGCCTGCGCAGCGTGCTGGTCCTCGACGACGGCAGCGACCAGGACTGCACCGCCCACGGCGGCACCGGCTACGAGTCCGCGTTGGCGGACTCCTCGCCGGAGCGGGACTTCCCGGCGCGCTCCGACGGCGACCTGTTCCTGCTCTACACCGGCGGGACGACGGGCAACCCGAAGGGCGTGATGTGGCGCCACGAGGACGTCTGGCGCACCCTCGGCGGCGGCATCGACTTCATGACCGGCGAACCGATGGCCGACGAGTGGCAGCAGGCCCGCGACGGGGCCGCCAGCGGCGGCCTGGTGCGATTACCGGCCGCTCCGTTCATCCACGGCGCCGCGCAGTGGGCCGCGTTCGGCAACCTGTTCGCGTGCAGCACCGTCGTGATCCTCCCGGAATTCGACGCGCACGAGACGTGGCGGGCCATCGAGCGCCACGGCGTCCACGTCCTGGCCATCACCGGCGACGCCATGGCCCGCCCGCTGATCGAGGCGTTGCACGAGGGCTCCTACGACGTGTCCTCGCTGGTGGCGATCTCCAGCAGTGCCGCGCTGTTCTCCCCGTCGGTGCAGGAGCAGTACCTGGAGGCGCTGCCCAACGTGGTGCTCACCGACTCCATCGGCAGCTCAGAGACCGGGTTCAGCGGCATCGGCGTGCTCAGCAAGGGCGGCGAGCGCACCGGCGGCCCGCGGGTGAAGGCGGACTCCGCCACGGCGATCATCGGCCCGGACGGGCGGCTGCTCGCGACGGACTCCCGCGAGGTGGGGCTGCTGGCCCGCTCCGGGCACGTGCCGCTGGGCTACTACAAGGACCCGGACAAGTCCGGCTCGGTGTTCGTGGAGATCGACGGGGTCCGCTACGTCGTGCCCGGCGACTACGCGCGCTACGAGTCCGACGGCACGGTCACGATGCTGGGCCGCGGCTCGATGTCGGTGAACACCGGCGGCGAGAAGGTCTACCCCGAAGAGGTCGAGGGCGTGCTCAAGGCGCACCCCGACGTGTTCGACGCGCTGGTGTTCGGCGTCCCCGACGACCGGCTCGGCCAGTGCGTCGCCGCGGTCGTGCAGACCAGGGACGGCACCGAACCCGCCTGGGCGGAGCTGGAAGCGCACGCGCGCAAGCGGATCGCGGGGTACAAGGTGCCGCGCAAGCTGTGGCTCGCCGCCAAGGTGCGCCGGTCGCCGAGCGGCAAACCGGACTACCGCTGGGCCTGCACGCACGCCGAGCAGCACGAACCCGACGCCGTGAAGCACTCGGGCACCGCCGCGGTGGCCGAGGCAGCCGAAAGGAAGCCCTGATGCGCACTGCCCTCTGCGACCGGCTCGGCATCGAGCACCCGATCATCGGGTTCACCCCGTCCGAGCACGTCGCGGCGGCGATCAGCCGCGCGGGCGGGTTGGGCGTGCTCGGATGCGTGCGGTTCAACGACGCCGACGAGCTCGACGCGGTGCTCGACTGGATGGACGAGAACACCGGCGGCCGGCCCTACGGCGTCGACGTGGTGATGCCCTCTACCGTTCCCGCCGAAGCGGCCGACGTGGACCTGGAGGCGATGATTCCCGATGAGCACCGGGAATTCGTGCGCCGCACGCTGACCTCGCTCGGCGTGCCGGAACTGCCCGACGACGCGGCCAAGGGCGACGCGGTGCTGGGCTGGCTGCACTCGGTCGCGCGCTCGCACGTGGACGTGGCGCTCAAGCACCCGGTGAAGCTGATCGCGAACGCGCTCGGATCGCCGCCGCCGGACGTCATCGTACGCGCGCACGAGCACGGCGTGCTCGTCGCCGCGCTGGCGGGCAAGGCAGAGCACGCCCGCAGGCACGTGGACAAGGGCGTCGACATCGTGGTGGCGCAGGGGCACGAGGCGGGCGGGCACACCGGCGAGATCGCCACCATGGTGCTGGTGCCGGAGATCGTGGACGCCGTCGGCGAGGAGGTCCCGGTGCTGGCCGCGGGCGGCATCGGCTCCGGGCGGCAGGTCGCCGCCGCGCTGGCGCTCGGCGCGAGCGGAGCGTGGATGGGCTCGTACTGGCTGGCCACCAAGGAGTACACGATGACGCTGGGGGAGTCGGCGATGCAGCGGGCGCTGCTGGCGGCCGACTCCAGCGACACGGTGCGCACCCGCATCTACACCGGGAAACCGGCGCGGCTGCTCAAGACCCGCTGGACCGACGCGTGGAGCGAGCAGGACGCTCCGTCGCCGCTGCCGATGCCGCTGCAGAACATCCTGGTCAGCGAGGCGCACCAGCGGATCATGCGCTCCGACGACCCCGAGGTGGTGTCCATGCCGGTCGGCCAGATCGTCGGCCGGATGAACGCCGTGCGCGACGTCGACGAGGTGATGCGCGACCTGCTGCGCGAAGCCGGCGAGACGTTCAGCAGGCTCGACGGGATTCGCTGACCGCCCGTCGGAGGCTCCGCGATCGTGCCGCGGAGCCTCCGGCGCGCGGCGACTCTCAGCTCAACGCCGCGTCGAGCGCCACGGCTCGTTCCGGGGGCAGGGGTTCGAAGACCGGGTCGGGACCGGGACGCCACCACACCGCGTCGGGGCAGTTCCAGCGCTGCGCGGCCAGTTCGCGCTTGAGGACCTTGTGCGTCTCGGTGCGCGGCAGGTCGATGGCGAACCGGACGAACCGGGGCAGCTGCTTGGGGCCCAGGTCCGCTTGCGCGGCGAGGAAACCGCCGAGGTCGAGCGGGTCGTCGCCGACCGCCACGATCGCGGCCATCACCTGATCGCCGACACCCGGATCCGGCACGGCGTACACGGCGGCCTGCGCGATTCCGGGATGTCGCAACAGGATTCGCTCGATCGGCGCCGTGCCCAGGTTCTCGCCGTCCACCCGCAGCCAGTCGTCGGAACGGCCCACGAAGTAGCAGAACCCGTCCCCGTCCAGGTAGGCGAGGTCACCGCTCCAGTACATCCCGCCGCGCATCCGCCACCTGTCGGCCTCGGGCGCCTGGTAGTACCCGGCGAACGCTCCCGCGCCGGCGGTGTTGACGAGTTCGCCGATCGCCTCGTCCGGGTTCGTGACCCGCCCGTCCCGGTCGAAGGACGCGGGCGGGCAGCGCCGCCCCGTCACCGGGTGCAGCACGTGGACGCCCGGGCCGGGCCTGCCCAGGGAACCCGGCGGCGCGTCCGGGGTGCGCGCGACGGCCACGCCGCCTTCGGTGGACCCGAACCCGTCCACCACCTGGCAGCCGAACCGCTCCGCGAACCGCGCGAGGTCGCGCTCAGCGCCCTCGTTGCCGTACACCACCTTCAACGGGTTGTCCGCGTCGTCCGGCCGAGGCGGGGTCGCGAGGATGAACGACAGCGGCTTGCCGACGTAGTCGGCGTACGTCGCGCCGAAGCGGCGCGCGTCGTCGAGGAAGCCGGAGGCGGAGAAGCGCCGCCGCAACGCCACCGCCGCGCCCGCCGCCAGGCCCACCGCCCAGCCCGCGAACAGCGCGTTCGAGTGGAACAGCGGCATCGACACGTAGACGCAGTCGCGCCCGCCGAGCTCGAACCGGTCGGCCAGCATCCGGCCGGGGGAGGCCACCTTGCCGTGCGTGCAGCGGACCGCCTTCGGGTCTCCACCGGTGCCCGAGGTGAACAGCAGCGCCAGCAGGTCGTCGGGACCGGCGGCGACCGGCCGAAGGGGGGAGCCCCGGTGCGCCGACAGCAGCCGCGACCACTTCGGGGTGTCGATCAGGTGCACGTTCCCGTTCGCCGCGCCGAGATCGGCCTCCGACAGCAGGCCCGCGTACCGCCGCTCGGTGAGCACCAGCCGGCAGTCCGCGAGCCGGACGTCGCGGGCCAGGGCCTCGCCGCGCCGCCCGGTGTTGAGCCCCACCAGCACCGCCCCGGACAGCGCCGCCGCGCCCAGCAGGAACGAGAAGTCCGGAACGTTGTCCAGCAGCACCCCGACGTGCCACGGGCCGCCCTCACCGCGCAACGAGCGCAGGACGGCGGCGTGGTCGGCGCAGCGCTGGACGTGCTCCGCCCAGGTCCACTCCCGGTGCTCGAAGCGCAATCCGGGACGCTCGTCGTCGGCGCGGGCGAGCAGCAGATCGGTGACGGTGGGCGTCGGCTCGACCATGGCTGGCCTCCTGTTCGGGCCTTTCAACTGCACGACAACGCTTGACGGGAATCGGCGTGACGGGGCCTTGTGCTCGGTGGTGGCTCTTCCTCTTGTTGTCAGCGGCGGAGCCGCTGAGCAGCGACCGGCTTGAGCAAGGTGACCATCGGCGGGTTCTCAGCGGCTTCCTCGCGAGGACAGCGATTTCGTGATGTAGGGAGCTGCATGAGAAATCGCGATCACACCGGCAACGGGCAGCGAGGAAGCCGCTGAGGTTCCGTCACCCGGCCCACTACGCCCACCGGGACACGGGCCTAGTCCAGGACGGTGTCGTCGTCGGCCAGGGCTGTTCCGATTCGCTGCAGCTGGGAGGTCGCTCCGCCGAGGGCGAATTCGCGGCGCTTGGCCGCGACGAAGTAGCGGTGCAGGTGGTGGTCGAGGTCGATGCCGACGCCGCCGTGGACGTGGACCGCGGTGTGGGCGACGCGGTGCCCGGCTTCGGCGGCCCAGAACTTCGCGGTCGCCACCTCGGTGTCGCAGCGCAACCCCTCCGCCGCGCGCCACGCGGCCTGCCACGTCGTCAACCGGACCGCTTCGACGTCGATGTAGGCGTCCGCGAGCCGCTGCGACACGGCCTGGAAGGTGCCGATCGGGCGGTCGAACTGGGTGCGCTCACCCGCGTACGCGGCGGTCAGCTCCAACGCCCGCTCCAGCACCCCGAGCTGTTCGGCGCACAATCCCAGCGTGGTGCGGGTTTCGAGCCAGTCCGCGACCTCGCCGGTCTCGTCCCCGCCGAGCAGCCGGTCGTCGTCCAGGCCGACCCCGGTGAGCTCCAGCTGCGCCGCGCCGTCGCCGTCGACGACCTGCTGGCGCCGCACCGCCACCCCGTCGTCGCCGGACGCCACGACGAACACCCGCCGCCCGTGCGGGGTCGAGGCCGGTACCAGGAAGAAGTCCGCGACCGGACCGGCGGGCACAGCCGCCTTGACCCCGTTGAGGAGCCACTTCCCGCCGTCCCGCGCGGCGGTGGTGGCAGGAGTCGCGGGCGCGGGGTCGCCGTCCTCGGCGAACGCCGCCGTCAGCACGATCTCGCCGTCACCGGCCGGGCGCGCCCACCGCTCCTGCTGGTGCGCGTCCCCGAACCGGACGACCGCGGCGGCCCCCGCCACCAGCGACGGCAGGTACGGCACCGGCGCGACCGCCCTGCCGAGTTCGACCAGCACGGCGCACTGCTCCAACAGCCCGCAGCCACCGCCGCCGAGCGCTTCCGGCAACGCCGCGTCGAGCACCCCGGCCTTGCCGAGTTCCGTCCACAGCACGCGGTCGAACCGGTCCGGTCCGGACTCCACGTCGCGCAACCGGTCGGCGGTGACGTGGTCGGTCACGATGTCGCGGGTCAGTTCCGCCAGGTCGTGCTGTCCCTCGGTCGGTGCGAAATCCATCGTGGAACTCCTCGTGCAGACGGCGCCCGGACTCGGGCAGGGGCGGTCGGCGGGCCCGGCTCAGCTGCGGGACCGGGGCAGTCCGAGGCCGACGGTGGAGACGATGTCGCGCTGCACCTCGTTGGTGCCGCCGCCGAAGGTGAGGATCAGCGCCGCGCGGTGCATCCGCTCGATCCGGCCGCGCAGCGCGGCGCCCGGCGAACCGGCGCGGACGTGGCCCGCGGGCCCCAGCACCTCCATCAGCAGCCGGTACGCCTCGATGGCCAGTTCCGTGCCGTAGACCTTCGTCGCCGAGGCCGCGGCGGGCGCGGGTTCGCGCTCGGCGGTCCAGGCGATCTTCCAGTTCATCAGCTTCAGCACTTCCGCACCCGCGTGCACCCGCGCGAGGTGGGAGCGGACCCATTCCTGGTCGAGCACGCGGCGGCCGTCGGGCAGCGAGGTCTTCCGCGCCCAGTCCCGCACTCCGGCCAGCGCTGAGCTGATCGGTGCCGCCGAGGTCAGCGCGACCCGCTCGTGGTTGAGCTGGTTGGTGATCAGCGGCCAGCCCGCGTTCTCCTCGCCCACCAGCGCCGTGGTCGGCACCCGCACGTCCTCGTAGTAGGTGGCGCTGGTCGTCGGCCCGGCGACGGTGCGCACCGGCGTCCAGGAGAAGCCCGGCGCGTCGGTCGGCACGACCAGCATGCTCAGCCCCTTGTGCTTGCGGGCCTCGGGATCGGTGCGGCAGGCCAGCCAGATGTAGTCGGCGTACTGCACCAGGCTGGTCCACATCTTCTGACCGTTGATCACGTACTCGTCGCCGTCGCGGACCGCGGTGGTGCGCAGCGCGGCGAGGTCGGTACCTGCTTCCGGCTCGGAGTACCCGATGGCGAAGTGGATCTCCCCGGCGGCGATGCCGGGCAGGTACTGCGCGCGCTGCTCGGGAGTGCCGTAGCGCATGATCGTGGGCGCGATGCTGTTGAGCGTCAGGAACGGCACCGGAACCCCGGCGATCGCGGCCTCATCGGTGAAGATGAGTTGCTCCAGCATCGTGCGGCCGTCGCCGCCGTGCTCCCGGGGCCAGCCGAGCGTCAGCCACCCGTCGGCCCCCAGCTGCCGCACGATCCGCTTGTACGCGTCGCCGTCGCCGTAGTCACCGCCGGTGGTCAGCTCCGCGCGGAGCTCCTCGTTCATCAGCCCCGCGAAGTAGTCGCGCAGCTCGTGGCGCAGCCGTTGCTGACCGGACGTGAAGCCGATGTGCACGTGGCCTCCTGGCGAGTGTCGTACTGCCCGGACTGGTGTAACAAGTTCCACCGACCATAAACCGGCCCGCGTCGATTGGTCGACCTCTGGTCGGGGTCATCTTTTCCGCCGGGGGCGCGGGATCGTGCGTTAATGTGGAACTTGTTCTACATCATGTTTCGCTGATGGCCACGGGTGCGGCGGGCGATGACCCCGGGTTGCGGAAGCGGTTCAGCCGGGCGACCCCCCGGATGGAGCAGTGCATCCGGCGGGGCCGGCTCGTTGCTCTGCTGAGGATCGCCGCGCGCCGAGCACCCGAGGGCCCGAGTTCCACGAGTGCGGAGGAAGCGATGGAGATCGGCGTGCGACCCGAACTGTGCGAGGCCAACGGCGTGTGCGTCGGGCTGGCCCCGGGGGTCTTCGAGTTGGACGAGGACGAACAGCTGCAGATCCGCCGTCCGATCCCGGACGAAAAGGTAGAACGTGTTACCAAAGCGGTCCAGCTCTGTCCGAAGGGTGCGCTTTTCATCGCAGGAAACGACCCGGAATCTGAGTCTTGAAGATAATGGGAACGCGTTCTACTGTGTGTCGCACGTAACAGTCGCCCTGTGCGGCGGCCTCGGACTCGGTGAGGAGACAGGCCGGTGAAGGCAGCGGTGCTCAAGCAGATCGGCGATGACGAGCTCGACGTCCGGACGGACGCCGCGGTGGTGGCGCCGGGCCCGGACGAAGTGCACGTCCGGATTCGCGCGGCGGGGATCTGCCACAGCGATGTGTCCGCCATGAACGGAACCCTGCCCGCGCTGGCGCCCGGAGTGATGGGCCACGAAGGCGCCGGCGAAGTCCTGGCGGTGGGGGAGCAGGTCACCGACCTCGCTCCCGGTGATCACGTCACCATCACCTTCGTGCCGCCCTGCGGCAAATGCCGGGAATGCCTGCACGGGCAGGCCCACCTGTGCGCGGTGCACACCATCGCCGCGTTCACCTCCCCGCGGTTCGAAGTGGGCACGGAGCCCACCTTCGGCTTCGCGGGCTGCGGCACCTTCGCCGAAGAGCTCGTGCTGCCCCGCGACGGAGCGATCAAGATCGACCCGGACGTGCCGTTCGAAGTGGGCGCGCTGCTCGGCTGCGGCGTGCTCACCGGCGTCGGCGCGGTGCTCAACACCGCGCAGGTCGAACCCGGGTCCACCGTGGCCGTCATCGGGTGCGGCGGTGTCGGCATCTCGGTGATCCAAGGCGCCCGGCTGGCCGGGGCGACCGAGATCGTGGCCGTCGACCCCGTGACGCAGAAGCACGACGCGGCGAAGCGCTTCGGCGCGACGCACGCCACCACCCCCGACGGGTTCGACGAGCTCAAGCAGGAACTCACCGGTGGCGCCGGATTCGACTACGCCATCGAAGTCGTCGGACTCGCGGCCACCATCCGCTCCGCGTACGACGCCACCCGGCGCGGCGGCACCGTCGTCATCGTCGGCGCCGGCGGCGAAGACCAGAAGGTCGAGTTCACGGCGCAGGAACTGTTCATCAACGAGCGCAAGATCCTCCCGTCGTTCTACGGCTCGGCCGACCCCCGCCGGGACATCGACCGGATGCTGCGGTTCTGGCGGGCCGGGCGCCTCGACCTCGAAGGCATGGTCAGCAGGCGACTCGCGCTCTCCGACATCAACGACGGCTTGGCGGCGCTGCAAGGCGGAGATGCCGCCCTGGTCCGCCA
Organism: Saccharopolyspora sp. NPDC002578; assembly: GCF_053592695.1. NCBI lineage: Bacteria > Bacillati > Actinomycetota > Actinomycetes > Pseudonocardiales > Pseudonocardiaceae > Saccharopolyspora > Saccharopolyspora sp. NPDC002578. The sequence goes on from NZ_JBSFWJ010000123.1 coordinate 9,920, forward strand.
AATCGTCACTTTCGACTAGAGCTCTTCGCGCGGAGCGGTCTGCGCAGGGAGTGGGTAGCGGACGCTGATCTGCGGCACGCCCACCCCGGCCACGACGCGGGTCGTGCAGATCGAGCCGGGCCCGACGCCGACCTTCACCGCGTCCGCCCCGGCGTCC
>NZ_JBSFWJ010000124.1:0-10025 GCF_053592695.1 Saccharopolyspora sp. NPDC002578
TCTTCTCGCGAGGACAGCTTTTTCCCTCGTGGCGGAGCCACTTGGGAAAAAGATCCCGCAGCGAGAAGACACCTGAGGTTCCGCCACCCGACCCCTACGCAGACCGAGGCCAGAGAGGTCAGTCCCTCACGGAGTCCAGGCTTCGACCTCTGCGAGGAAGGCTGCTTTGCCGTCCTCGTCGAGGAAGGAGGCGCGGAAGGAGTTCGCCGCCAGCGTCCGCAGCTGCTCGGGGGTCAAGCCAAGCTCGCGGCGCACCGCGTCGAAGTTCTCGTCGGCGTAGCCGCCGAAGTAGGCCGGGTCGTCGGAGTTCACCGTCACCAGCAGCCCGTGCTCCAGCAGCCGCGGCAAGGTGTGGTGCCCCAGCTCCGCGAACGCTCCCAGCCGCACGTTCGACAGCGGGCACACCGTCAGCGGGATCTGCTCCCGTCGCAGCCGTTCGACCAGCTCCGGGTCCTCCAGGGCGCGGATCCCGTGGTCGATGCGCTGCACCCCGAGCAGGTCCAGCGCTTCCCGCACGTACTCCGGCGGTCCTTCTTCGCCGGCGTGCGCGACCGCGCGCAGCCCGAGCTCGTGGGCTCGCCGGAACACCTCGGTGAACTTCGACGGCGGGTGCCCGACTTCGGCGGAGTCCAGGCCGACGCCGACGATCCGGTCCAAGAACGGCTCGGCGAGGCGCAGCGCTTCGGCGGCGGACTCGGCGGATTCGTCGCGCAGGAAGCACAGGATGAGCGAGGCCGACACCTCGCTGTCGTCGAGCGCCGCGCAGAGCCCGCCGATCACGGTCTCCATCGCGACGCCGCGCTTGAGGTGCGCCTGCGGGTCGAAGAAGATCTCCGCGTGCCGCACGCCGTGGGCGGCGCAGCGGTCCAGGTAGGCGGCGGCCAGGTCGCGGAAGTCCGCGGCGGTGCGCAGCACGGCCATGTTCGCGTAGTAGATGTCCAGGAACGACTGCAGGTCGGCGAACTCGTACTTCGCCCGCAGGTCGGCGACCGACTCGTGCGGCAGCGCGATGTCGTTGCGCCGCGCCAGCGCGAAGACCATCTCGGGTTCGAGGGTGCCTTCGATGTGCACGTGCAGTTCGGCCTTGGGCGGAGTGTTCATCCCGCGAGACTAGCGAGGCGATCGCGCGGGACCGCGGGTCCGGCGGCCGGGGGAGACGGCGCTCACCGTCCGGCTGGCGCGGCCTTCGCCCGCTGGGCGGCGGCCATGACCTCGCGCAGCGCGGTGTTCAACGACTCCAGCTCGCCGATCGGCATTCCGAGGCGTTCGACGATCTGCTGCGGGATCTTCTCGGCTTCCGCGCGCAGCTCGCGGCCTGCGGGGGTCAGCGCCGCGGTCACCAGCCGTTCGTCGCCCGCGCTGCGGCTGCGGGTGAGGTAGCCGACCGATTCGAGCCGTTTGAGCAGCGGCGACAGCGTCGCCGGCTCGGCCTGCACGGTGTGGCTGAGGTCCTTGACCGAGCGCGGATCCGATTCCCACAGCGCCAGCATCACCAGGTATTGCGGGTGGGTCAGGTTCAACGGTTCCAGCAGCGGCCGGTACAGCGCGATCACGCCGCGGGAGGCGACGGACAGCGCGAAGCAGACCTGCCGGTCCAGCGCCAGCGGGTCCTCGCCGAGGTCGACCCGGCCCGGGGACTGATCCGCTGGTTCGACGGGGTTCATCACGTTCCTCTCGACAGGCCTGGAACGCACGTTAACATATCGCGTGCATATGATTAGTGCGTTAAACATTCGCGCGTGAGGCCGTCCGCGCGGGCGGCGGGTGGAAGGCGGTGTGCGGTGGCCGAGGCGAAGCGGGTGCGGCCCGACCCGGTGCGCTGGATCTGGTACTCCTTCGGCGGCAAACTGCCGTCGCGCTACGACGAGTGGGTGCTGCACGACGTCACGGCGCGCACCTGGCAGCTGCGCCACGGCGTGCGCAGCCTCGTGCAGATCTCGCCGGGGCTGTTGTTCCTGCTGGTCCCGGGCCCGATGTGGATCAAGGCGATGGCGATCCTCGGCGGCGCGATCCTGGCGGTCTGGTACGGCATGGCCTACGCCGAGTTCACCTGCGAGCACCGCGCCTTCAAGCAGGGCTACCCGCTCGGCATCGCGCGGCAGCGCCGCAAGGAGGCCTCGGAGCAGCTGAGCGCGGAGCAGCAGGCCCGCTACGCGGCGCTCTACCGGTCGGAACCGGAGCGCCCCGAGGGCGACGCGAACTGACCGGATCATCCGGTTCCGCGCTCGGTGCCGAATTCCGCGTTCGGCTCGCCAGGATGGTTGCGATGAACCGGAAGCCGTTGTGCCGCAACGGGATACGCTGCCGTCGGGCACCCTCGTCGCACCGGCCGCCGCGGATGATTCATGCTGATGACACCCGTCCACACAGCGAAGTGCCCGGAACGCGGCACCCTGGGACGGTGGTCGATACCGATGCGCCGGAACCGGTGCGCGTCCCGCGGAGCGCTCCGCGAGCGGCGGCCGGGTGGTTCCGGCGGTCCGGACCTCTCCGGCGCCGGAATCGGCCGAAGGCACAGACATGAAGGAAGGCAGCGCCATGACGACGACACTCGGAACCCTGCTCACCGCGATCGTCACCCCGTTCGACGACGAGCTGAAAGTCGATGAGGACGCCTTCGTCGCGCTGCTGCACCACGTCATCGACAGCGGTTCCGACGGCATCGTCGTCTGCGGCACCACCGGCGAGGCGGCGACGCTCACCAACGAGGAGCACCTGCGCCTCGTCGAGATCGCCTGCGCCGAGCGCCCCGAAGGCGTCACGATCCTCGGCTCCACCGGTTCCAACGACACCGCCCAGGCGTGCGCGATGACCGAGCGGGTCACCGAGCTCGGGGTGGACGGCGTGCTGTCGGTGACCCCGTACTACAACCGCCCGAACCGGCGCGGCCTGGTGCGGCACTACGCCGAGATCGCGAACGCCACCGACAAGCCGATCGTGCTCTACAACATCCCGGCCCGGACCGCGACGGACATGCCCAACGACCTGCTCGCCGAGCTCGCGCAGATCGAGCGGGTGGACTACGTCAAGCAGGCCAACGACGACAACCTGGCCCTGGTGGACGGGCTCGGCGTCTACGCGGGCAACAACGAGACGTTCGCCCGCACGCTGGACATGGGCGGTGCGGGCGGCATCGTCGTGGCCAGCCACATCGCGGGCCCGCAGATGCGGCGGATGGTCGAGGAGCCGGAGCACCGCGCGGAGCTCGACGCCTCGCTCAAGGACCTGTACTCGGCGCTGTCGGTGACGACGAACCCGATCCCGGTGAAGGCCGCGCTGAACCTGCTCGGACACCCCGTCGGAGGCCCGCGCCTGCCGCTGGCGGAGGCCGACGAGGCCGAGATCGAGGTGGTCCGCGCAGCCCTCGTCTCCGGCGGCTTCCTGGCCGCCTGACCTACCGCGAACCGAGCGAGCCCCGGACGACCACGTCGTCCGGGGCTCGCTCCGTCCAGAACAACCGCCTCGCGCGCCTGCTCGCACCGAGCGGAGCAAGCGATTACCTCAGCGTCTGCGTTTCTTGATCCTTGTCTTGTCAGCGGCGGAGCCGCTGAGCAGCGACCCAGCACGCAGCCGCACCACCCGCGGGTTCTCAGCTGCTTCCTCGCGAGGACGGCTTTTTCCCTCGTGGCGGAGCCACTCGGGAAAAAGCTGTGACACCGGCCAGGGGCGCAGTGAGGAAGCAGCTGAGGTTCCGCCACCCGGCCACCCGAGCAACAAGACCAAAGACAGGCTCCTCAGCCCTCGGACTTCTCCGTGATCAGCAGGTCCTCCAGCTCGCGCATCGCGGTGCGGAGGTTGTCGGCGAACGCGTACATGCCGCCCGAGACCGGCAGCGGCGTGCTCAGGTAGATGTGCAGCCGGTCGGGCAGCAGCACGTAGGCCACGCCGATGCACTTCCCGCTCGTGGAGCCGAATCCGAAGTACTGGATGTTCGTCGACGGCGCCGAGCTGGTGCTCAGGTAGTCGTCGCGCATGATGTTCCAGCCCGGCGTGTCGTAGAGCGCCAGCGGTTCGGTCGCGCCCAGCTCGGCGCCGCGGCGGCGCTGGATGAGCTGCAGCTCCCACAGGTGCTGCTCCGGCGCGTCCCCGGCCTGGCACTGCTTGGCCCGCGCCACGTGCTTGTCGGCCGCCGCCCGGAACGCCGCGGTGCGCTTCGCCGCGTCCGCAGCCGGATCGTCCATCGCGGTCACGAACTCGACGATCTCCGGGGTCACCACCCGCATCGCCTCGGTGCGGCCGTGCCGCCACTGCCGGGTCGCGATCGACTCGTAGGTGGCGCCGATGCCCTTGGTGCGCTTGTGGGCGAGCTGGTAGGCCATCTGCACGAACGCGTCCGGGGACATGCCCAGCCGCTTCGCCCGGTCCGAGCCGAAGTCCTCGAACGCGAGGATCTTGTTGGAGGTCTCGGCGGCGAAGGTGGCGAACGCGCCCGCCGCGGCACGCACCTCGGCCCGCAGCGCGTCGTCGAGGGTGAACTCGACGCCCGCGACCTCCGGGGTGCCCTGCGAGCGCGCGCCGGAGTTCGCGGCGTGCTGCTCGGGCGCGGAGTTCAGCAGCGAGTCGACGAAGGTGAGGATCGTGGTGCCGTCCAGGCCGCAGTGCTCCACGTTGATGCCGGCCCGGCCGTCCTCGAAGACGATGAGCGACACGGCCTTGTCGAACCAGCGGTTGCCGCTGTCGCCGTGCAGCAGCTGGTCGCAGGCCTCCTGGGTGTCGGTGGGCGCGAAGTCCTCCAGGCACACGCAGAACAACGCCGATTCCACGGTGTCGAGCTCGTCGGCGTTGCCGAGGTCGAGCAGCCGCTGCCGCGTGCGGGCCCAGTCCGCGCGGGCCTTCGTGGTGAGGTTGCCGACGGCGTCGTCGACGGCGGCGCGGGAGGTTCCGGCCTTGCGGACCTCCTCCAGCCCGGCCGCCAGGTCCGCGAGGTCGTGCGGCGTGCCGTCGGGGGCGATCACGTCGAGGCGGAACAGGTTCCCGCGGAAGAACACCACGATGTGCCGGGCGGGCGACGGCCCGGGGTGGTCGGCGGAGTACGGGGTCCGCACGGTGTCCTGCTGCTCGCCGGGAATCCTGGTGGTGGAGAACAGGAACTTGTTCTGCTCCATCGAGGACGCCTGGCCGCGCTGGATCAGCGGCGGCAGCGACTCGTCGTCGAGGGCCTTCTTGTAGGCCACCGCACCGGCGATGAGCCCCGCGGCGCGGTCGATCTGCCCCAGCTCGGAATCCTGGAACAGGAAGAAGAAGTTCGCGTTCAGCGCGATCCGGTCCCGCCTGCCGAGGTAGCGCGACGGCCAGAACTCGTCGAGCCAGCTGTGCGCGTCCTCGCTCGAGTCGAAGCGCTCCAGGTCGGCGTGCAGCGCGCGGGCCGGGCTCTCGGGGCGCAGGTACTCGGCGACGGCCTGCTCGGTGCGGGCGAGCTCGTCGGCGGTCAGCAGCGGTGCGCACCATTCGAGGAAGCGCGCGCAACTGTTCTCCAGCGTGGGCACCGGCACGCGCGGCAGCCGGTCCTCGTTGCCGAAGGTTCGGGGGGACCATTGCTGTGTGTCGTTCACGGTCATCCTTGCGAAATGGGGGTCGGGTGTTCGGCGGTGCTTCGCGATGTCATTCGCGGGGGCGGGACAAGAACAGTTCCGCGTAGAGCCAGCCCTCGCTTTCCAAGCCGTCCGGGGACACTCCGGCGCCGGCCAGCGTGTCCAGCATCAGGGCCCGTTCTTGCGGCGAGGCGAATCGGCGTTGTTCGAAGGCGCCTTCGACGTGCACGGTTTCGTAGCCTAGCTCCGCGAGGCTCGCGGCCACTTCGGTGAACGGGAACATGCGCAGCACGAAGTGCGCCATCCACGGCTTGCGCGGTCCCGCGGCGTCGGCGATGCGGCGGACGGTGCGTTCTCCGACGTAGCCGAGGCATCCGGTGGACACGACCACGTCGGCGGTGGCGAGCCGCTGTCGCTGCTGCTCGTCCGGTTCCCGCGCCTCCAGGTCGGCGTGCACGACGTCGTCGAGGAACCCGGCGTCGAGCGCGTAGTCCAGGGCGGCCCGCGAGGTGTCGAGGCCGATGAACCGCGCGTCGCGTCCACCGCCGCGCGCCCGCAGCCAATCCCGGTCGCGGGTCAGCATCTCCTCGTGCGCCAGCGCATCGGCGGCCGGGTCGGTGTAGTGCGCGTAGAGCTCGTCCAGCGTCGCGTCGCACTTCAGCAGCGCGGCGTTGATGCCGTAGGAACTGCCGATGTCGACGACCGTCGGCACCGCCACCTGGCGGGCCTGCCGGTATTCGTCGAGGAATTTGCCGAAGTACGGTTTCGCCAGTTGCGGAATCCGGTAGTCGAGCGTCCGCAAGGTGCGGAAGTAATCGCGCGGATCGGGACGGGTGTAGATGTGGTCCAGCGTGACTTTTCCGGTGGAATCGAACTGCACGGGCCGGTGCTCCTCTGCGAGGGGGGACGTGGTCAGTCGAGCAGCGCGTCGCCGCGCACGGCGTTGCCCTCGGCGGCCACGTGCTCGGGCAGGACCCGGCCGAAGATCTGCTTGGTGCGCGAGACGCTGCCGATGACTCCGGGACGCTCGCTGTAGGCGAAGATCGCCGAGTAGCGCGCCGTCGACCCGCCGACCTCGGTGACCCGGTGCAGCGAGTAGCGCCCCTTGAACAGCTGCAGATCACCGGGGCGCAGCGTCAACCGCCGGACGAGGTGCTCGCCGTCGCCGTCGAGCACGGCCCGCACGTCGTCGAAGTTCTCCTCGTCGCCGGAGCGGATGTCCTGGCAGTACTCGAATCCGCCGCCGGACTCCGGTTCCTGGGTCAGCATGCTGACCGCGAACTCGTTGGTGTCGAAGTGCCACGGGTGCGCCATGCCGGGGTTGACGACGTTGAGCGTGAGCCCGGCCAGCGGATCGGCGAGCGGGTGGATCCGCGGCAGCTGCACGCAGTCGGCGAGGAACCGCTGGAACAACGGGTCCGCGTAGAGCCGGTGGATGATCGCCTCGGCGGGGATCTGGTCGCGCGCCACGAACGCGTTGCCGCGCTCCAGGGTCTTGCGGCCGGGGTGCTCCGGGGGCAGCTCGGTGCTGGTGTCGATGTTGTAGGCGTTGACGACCTCGACGTCGTAGTGCGCTTCCGGCGCGATCTCCGCGCACTCCCGGCGCAGTTCCTCCTGCAGCGCGGGCCGGATGAAGTCGGGCAGCACGCTGCAGCCGTGCTCGGCGAGATCCCGGCGGGCACGGGCGACCACCTCGGTCCAGCCGGGGCCGTCCGGTTCCGCGAGGGGGTAGCGGGTCGTGTCGACCACTCGCTCGATCAGTGGGGACTCGGATGCGCTCATGTGGTCCTCTCCGCACGTCGAGTTCACCGACCCGAGCGAAGCGGGCCCGGTGCACGCGATCCGCGCCGCTGCGGTGTACTCCGGCTCCAACGAATCTGGCACGGCGCGGTTACTGGCGGGTGCCCGCCGCGTCGGGGAATCCGGCCGGTTTTTCTCGCGAAGATCAAATTAGCGGATTTGCTGCGAGCGCAGCAGGTTCGCGAACGCGGATCGTGTGATCGGGATCGCTTTGTGCGGCCGGTGTCGCGACGTGTAGAGGGGCGTGGCCCGGATCGGCCACGCCCCTCGGGAGGTCGGCTCAGCGCGCAGCGGGCTCCGAGAGCGGCACGAGCACGAAGTCGTGACCGCTGCGCCCGTTCGGCACCGAGACGCGGCTCGCCGCGGGAGCCGCTCCGCGCGCGGCGGCGACGACGGTGACGAACCGGTCCGGAAGGTCGTGCACCTCGTAGCCGCCGTCGGCGTCGGCGTCGACCCGCGCGAGCTGGTTGCCGGCCGAGTCCGTCACGGTCACCACGGCGCCCGCCGCGGGCACGTCGCCGCGCAGCCGGACGCTGCCGGCCAGCGTCCGGTGGTGCGCGGGCTGCGGGGGCTCGAAGAGGGGGTCGACGACGGTGCCGCCGTCGTCCTCGTGCTCGTAGGAACCGGCTTCGGCCACGGCCTCCGGGTCTTGGTCCTGCTTGCGCTTCGCGTACCACTGGGTCGCGGCCGTGAGCGCCACCCCGGCCGCGCACCAGGACACGAGCCCGATGATCCCCGGCCACGACCCGGCGCCGTCGAAGTAGAGGATGCCGCGGATCGAATCGGCGGCCTCGCCCAGCGGCAGCAGCAGGTGGAAGAACTGGAAGAAGGGATGCACCAGCTCCTTCGGGATCGCACCGCCGCTCGAAGGCATGCTCAGCAGCACGAACAGCGTCATCGCGACACCGGGGATGAACTGCTTCACCAGCGGCACCAGGCCGAACGTCGTCCACCCGACGGCCTGGGTGAGCAGGAAGCCCAGCAGCAGCACCACCGGGTGCGCGGGGATCACGTCGAGCAGTCGGCCCGCCGCGTAGCAGACGATCGCGGCGAACGCCCCGACGCCGACCAGCGACAGCAGCTTCTGGCGGGTCGTGAGCTCGGCGCGCAGCAGCACCATGACCGTGACGTACGGCGGGATGTTCATCGCCAGCAGCAGGTAGAACAGCCCGGTTCCCAGCACGTCGCCCGGCGCGGTGGGGGCGAGGTCGACGGTGGTCAGCGCGTGCCCGCCCGCGGCGGCGACGGGCGCGAACATCTGCTGCAGGAACTGCACCAGCGCGGCGCCGTTGGCCTTGGCGTAGAACAGCTCGCCCGTGGCCGGGTCGTAGGCGGCGACGGCCTCCCGGTCGGTGATCGCCGCGCGGGCCGCCGCCGCGTCGGGCACGGGAGCCACCTCGACGCCGCCGGGCAGCGCCGCGGCGAACTTCGCGTCGAGCTGCTGGGCGACCTGCTCGCCGACGGCCACCACCGGCAGGTGGTGCGGCGTCGGCGCGTGGAACGGCAGCAGGTAGCACAGCACGAAGCCGAGGATGAAGAAGATCGGGAACCACAGCGACGATGCCAGGGTGCGCACCAGCGATGCCGGCTGCTGCTCGGGCACGACTTGCTCCTTGTCTCGGTGGCGGCGCGAGCGGACGAGCTCGGGCCGGGCTGCTGATCGAGTGCGGCGGACGTCCCGGGACGGCTCGCTGCGCGGAGTCGAGTGCGGGGCGGTGTCGGCGATGCGGGACTCCGGGCGCGGCGACGATGCCTGCTGCCCCGGTGGCCCGGGCTCTGGAACGGTATCAGTACCTGCATTCGATGCAAGAATGCACGTACTGCAATTTTTGCGGGTGCGTGCTTTGTCCGATCAGGGCGGAGCCGGAGGCGCGGGGACGCCGCGCACTACGATGGACGGCCCGACGTGCATCCGGCCGCGACGGATCCGTGAACGGGAGCCCCAGGATGTCCAGAACCACGATGCCCCGAGCGTCCGGCGACGTCCCGCCGCGCGAGCAAGGGGGCCTGCGCGAGCGCAAGAAGCGCGCCACCAGGCAGGCCCTGCAGCAGGCCGCGGTCCGGTTGTTCCGGGAGCACGGCCCGGTGTCGGTCACCGTGGAGGACATCTGCGCCGCGGCGGACGTGTCCGCGCGCACCTTCTTCAACTACTTCGCCTCGAAGGAAGAGGTGCTGGTCCCCTGGGACCCGCCGACCGTCGCGAGCACCGCGCGGCGCATCGTGGACGGCCCCGCCGCGGAATCCCTGCTGAGCGTCGTGCACCGGGTGCTGGGGGAGACGATCGACACCGCGATGGCCGCGCCCACCTGGCGAGATCAGGCCGTGGTGCTGCGCGATCACCCCGAGCTGGTGAGCCGGGTGGCGCTGGCCTCGTGGGACTTGGAGCAGGCGCTGGCCGACGGGGTGGCCCGCCGCACGGGGGGCGAGCAGGAGGACCCGTACGTGCGGCAGCTGGCGGCGACCGCGGTGACGACGCTGCGGGTGGCGATCCAGTGCTGGCACCGGGCCGACCCGGACTCCGACCTGCACGACCACCTCGACTCGGCGTTCACCCGCTTGGCCGACGGCCTCCGCCCGGACTGATTGCCTGTCTTTGTTCTTGGCCTGAGTAGGGGTCGGGTGGCGGAACCTCAGGTGCTTCCTCGCTGCGGGATCTTTTTCCCGAGTGGCTCCGCCACGAGGGAAAAAGCCGTC
>NZ_JBSFWJ010000125.1:0-9839 GCF_053592695.1 Saccharopolyspora sp. NPDC002578
GTCTCTCGCTGCGGGATCTTTTTCCCGAGTGGCTCCGCCACGAGGGAAAAAGCCGTCCTCGCGAGAGACCGACTGAGAACCCGCCGGTGAGCGGCTTTGTGACGTGGGCTATTCGCTGCGCGAATACAGGCACGGCCTACGGCCGCAAGGCAGACTTCGCTTCGCTCGTCCAAAGACACGGCTACGCCGCAAAGCACGGGCTACGGCCGCCGAACAGGCTTGCTCCGCCGCCCGAGGCACGGCTTCGCCGCACAAGCACGGCCGTCGGCTGCCGAGCAGGCGGGGCTTCGCCTGTGCGCGGCGCGACTTCGCGGCCGGGTTGAGCTGGTGTTTCTTGCCGTTGACCTTGATGGGGAGGGGCTTGTTCGTTGCCGTTGCAGCACTATCGGTGGGTGGGGGCTGTTCAGCGGAGGTCGCCGGCTTGGGGTCTTGCGTCCCAGGTTCGCTGGTCGGTGTCGGAGATCGGTGAGTCGTTGGCTTCGGCCGTGTCCGGGCCGATCGTCCACGTCCGGCCGTGGTCGTCGACGATGGCGAGTTCGCCCGACGGGGAGCGCAGGACCGGTGCGCCGGCGCGGATGGTGCCCTCGGTGGGCACCTCCTCCAGCGCGGGGACCCGTTCGTCGAGGACTCGGCGGACCATCGTCTCGGCCACCGAACGACGCTCCACGCGCACCTTCCGGCCGCCGCGCACCACGTCCACGGTCCGCTGCGGCGAGGGGACGCCGAACGCCTCCAGCACCCCGCGCGCCCGCTCCGGATCAGCGCAGCCGGCCACCCCCGGCACGTCCAGTCCGAACGAGCGCAGCGCGGTGGGCGCCGGGGCCGGCTCGGTCGCCCGCAGCAGGTCCACCGGCACCGTGCCGCACGGGTCCGCGGTGGACGTGGGAGCGTGGCCGTCGTCAGCCCGGACCAAACCGGGGCCCTCACGCCACGGCCCCGGCAGCAGGAGCGGCTCGTACGGGTGACCGGTGAAATCGCGGTCCCAGAAGGTGATCGTCGTTCCCCGCTCCGTCTGGTGCGCGATCGCGAACGCCGCCAGCGCGTCGCTCCACATCCAGTCCGCGCTGAACGCGTCCACCACCGAGCGGCGCCGCGGCGCGTCCGTGGTGCCCGCGGGCTCGAAACCGGAGTCCGTCAACGCCTGCACCCGGTCGGAGAACTCCGCGTCCCTGGCGCGCAGCACGAACTGCCCCGCCCCGTTCCAGCCCGCGCCGGACGCTGTGGTGTCGGTGAACAGCAGGTAGAACCAGCCGTCGAGGAACAGCGCGGACGGCTGGCCCGCGCCGTAGTCGTTGTCCCGCCGCACCTCGCCGGACGGCCGCACGATCGGACCACCGGCCGCCGCCCGCCGCCAGGACCTGCCGTCACCGCTGGTCGCGACGCCGATCGCGTTGCCGTGCGCGTGCTCCCCGGCCGCACCCGTGTAGTACAGGTGGAACCGGCCGCCGGTCCGCAGCACCGAGGGATCGCAGGTGTGCTTGCCGTCGAACGCGCCGGGCTCACCCGTGAACACCGGCACGGCCGGAGCTCCGGAGAAGCCGAAATCGCCTTGCAGGTCCCCGGATTCGGCGAACAGGACGTCGTCGCCGGGCGGCCCGATCGCCGGGAGCTGGCTGCACCACCACGCCCGGTACCGCATGCCCTCGCCGTCCGGTTCGGCCAGCACCGTCGGCCCGTAGTTGTACGGCGCCGGGTTCCCGCCGGAAGCCACCACCGATCCGCTCGACCGCTCGTTCGCGGTGCGAAGCGTCGTGGTGGTCAGGCTGCGCTCCACGGGCCGCTCCAGCCGCGGCGGCGGGGTTCCCGGCGCGCAGGCCGCGCCCAGCGCGAACACCACGCCGATCGGCACCGCCCTGCGCGCCCACCAGGACAGGCGGGACCGTTCGACCATGTGCGGAAAGAGCCTTCCCCCGTGCGATCACCCGCCACCCGCGGGACGCCCGGCCACCGCCGGGCGAAGCTCAGTCTAGGCGGTCACCGCGGCGGGCTCGGGGCCTTCTCCGCCGGTGCGAAGCCGATGAGCAGTGATCTCCGCAACGGAACCGGCCGCGACGTCCACACCGGACTCGGCGGTCGCGCGGCGGAGGCCGAGGCGACCTCCGCCACCGGACACCTGATCCTCACGCCTCCGCGGAGTGCTCCTCGGCGATCCAGCGCAGCGCCAAGGTGTAGCCGCGGACGCCGAGCCCGACGATCACGCCGGTGGCGATCTCCGAGAGGTAGCTGTGCGAGCGGAAGTCCTCCCGCTTGTGCACGTTGGAGATGTGCACCTCCAGCAACGGGCCGGTCAGCTGCGAGCACGCGTCGCGGACCGCGACGGAGTAGTGCGTCCACGCCGCCGCGTTGAGCACCACCGGAACGCCCGCGTCGGCCGCCTCGTGCAGCCAGCCCAGCATCTCGCCCTCGTGGTCGGTCTGGCGGACCTCCACGTCCAGGCCCAGCTCCCGGCCGGTGCGCTCGCACAGCGCGACCAGGTCCGCGTACGTCGTGGCGCCGTAGATCGACGGCTCCCGCGACCCCAGCCTGCCCAGGTTCGGGCCGTTGAGCACCAAGGTCCTCACAGGAACACCTCCGTGCCGCTCTGCTTGCTCTCACCGCCGGTCAGCGCCGAATAGGCCGCCGCCACCAGCGACGGGTCCGGGCCTTCCAACCGACCGGGCTTCGCGATGCCGTCGAGCACGACGAACCGCAGCAGGCCGGAGCGGGACTTCTTGTCCAGCTTCATCGACTCCAGCAGCTGGCCGAGCGCCTCCGGGTCGTAGGAGGTCGGCAGGCCCAGCAGGTCCAGCACCCGCTTGTGCCGGTCCGCGGTCTCGTCGTCGAGGCGGCCCGCCAGCCGGGCCAGCTCGGCGGCGAACACGAGCCCCACGCTGACCGCGGCGCCGTGGCGCCACCGGTAGCGCTCCCGGCGCTCGATCGCGTGCGCCAAGGTGTGGCCGTAGTTGAGGATTTCGCGGCGGCCGGATTCGCGCAGGTCCGATGCGACCACTTCGGCCTTCACCTGGATGGAACGCCGCACCAGCTCTTCGAGCACGTCGCCGGTCGGGTCGAGCGCCGCCTGCGGGTCCTGCTCGATCAGTTCGAGGATGTGCGGGTCGGCGATGAACCCGGTCTTGACGATCTCCGCGCTGCCCGCGATGAGTTCGTTGCGCGGCAGGCTCTCCAGCGTCGCCAGGTCCACCATGACCGCGGTCGGCTCGTGGAACATCCCGACGAGGTTCTTGCCCGCCTCGGTGTTGATGCCGGTCTTGCCGCCGACGGCGGCGTCCACCATGCCCAGCAGCGTGGTCGGCACGTGCACGACGCGAACGCCGCGCATCCAGGTCGCGGCGATGAACCCGGCCACATCGGTCACCGCGCCGCCGCCGAAGGAGACCACCACACCGGCGCGATCCATGCCGATCTTGCCGAGGACCTCCCAGCAGAACCCGGCCACGGCGAGGCTCTTGCCCTCCTCCGCGTCGGGGATCTCCACCCGGTGCGCGTCGAGGCCGGCGGCGGCAAGCTCTTCGCGCACCGTCTCCACGGTCGCGGTGATGCTCGGCTGGTGCAGCAGCGCCACCACCGAGGTTCCGGTCAGCAACTCGACGAGATCGCCGAGCAGTCCGCGGCCCACCACCACGTCGTAGGGCTGCTCGGACTCGACCCTGATCCGCACCGGTTCGGGCATCGTTCTCCACTCATTCAGTCGCGGCTCGGCAACCGCCGCCGGGACCACACGAGTCCCGCGGCGCTCACTCGCGATTATTCACGCTTCGCCGTCGCGGGTGGCGCCGCCCGGACGAATCTCGTCGAGCTTGCCCGCCACCAGCTCCACCAGGCGCCACGGTTCCAGGCCGTCGGTGGGTTGTTCCACGTCAGCGGCCTCCCGGTACAGCGGGAGCCGCGCGTCCAGCAGGGCCTTGAACGTCGCGCGGGGGTTCACCCCGGCCAGCAGCGGGCGGGAGGTCTGCGCCAGCCCCGTGCGCCGCGCACCTTCGGCGAGGCCGACCGTCAGGAACACCACCGGGTGGTCGGCGAGCAGCTTGCGGGTGCGCTCGGAGATCACCGCGCCACCACCGAGCGAGAGCACGCCGGGGTGCTCGGCGAGGGCCGTGGCCACCGCCTGCTCCTCCAGCTCGCGGAACGCGGTTTCGCCGTCGACGGTGAAGATCTCCGGGATCGGCTTGCCCGCCAGGCGCACCACGTCGTCGTCGGTGTCGCGGAACTCCACCCCGAGGTGGTCGGCGAGCAGCCGCCCCACCGTCGTCTTCCCCGAACCCGGGGGGCCGACCACCACGGCGCGCGGTGACATCAGCGCACCTGCCGCTTCTCGGCGCGTTCGGCCAGCGCGGCGAGGTAGCCCTCGACGTTGCGGCGGGTCTCCGGCAGCGAGTCGCCGCCGAACTTCTCCAGCACCGCCTCGGCCAGCACCAGCGCGACCATCGTCTCGGCGACCACGGCGGCCCTGGGCACGGCGGTGATGTCGGAGCGCTGGTGCATCGCCTGCGCCGGTTCACCGGTCACGGTGTCCACGGTCGCCAGCGCGCGCGGCAGGCTGGAGATCGGCTTCTTCGCGGCGCGCAGGATCAGCGGTTCGCCGTTGGTGATGCCGCCTTCGAGCCCGCCCGCGCGGTTGCTGCCGCGGCTGACCCACTTGGCGCCGTCGGCCGGGTAGATCTCGTCGTGCGCGGCGCTGCCACGGCGGGCGGCGTTCGCGAACGCCTCACCGATCTCCACGCCCTTGACCGCCTGGATGCTCATCAGCGCACCGGCGAGCCGGGCGTCGAGCTTGCGGTCCCAGTGCACGTGCGAGCCGATGCCCGCGGGCAGGCCGTAGGCGATGACCTCGACGACGCCGCCGAGCGTGTCGCCGTCGGCCTTGGCCGCGTCGACCTCCGCCATCATCCGCTCGGTCGCGTCGCCGCCGAAGGCCCGCACGGGATTCTCGTCGATCGCAGCGAGGTCGTCCGGGCCGGGAAGCGCTTCGCCGGCCACGCTGACGGAGCCGAGGCTCACCACGTGGCTGACGATCTCGACGCCCAGCAGCTGGTGCAGGAAGCGGCGCGCGACGGTGCCCGCCGCCACGCGGGCGGCGGTCTCGCGGGCGCTGGCGCGCTCCAGCACCGGGCGGGATTCCTCGAAGCCGTACTTCTGCATGCCGGGCAGGTCGGCGTGGCCGGGCCGCGGCCGGGTCAGCGGCTCGTTGCGGGCCAGCCCGGCCAGCACGTCCTCGTCCACCGGGTCGGCGGACATGACCTGTTCCCACTTGGGCCATTCGGTGTTGCCGATGCGGACGGCGATCGGACCGCCCTGGGTGCGGCCGTGACGCACCCCGCCAATGATCTCCAGCTCGTCGGATTCGAAGTTCATCCGCGGGCTGCGGCCGAAGCCGAGCTTGCGGCGCTCCAGCTGGGTCGCGATGTCAGCGGTGGTCACCTCCACTCCGGCGACCATGCCTTCCAGCACCGCCACCAGGGCGGGACCGTGCGATTCTCCGGCTGTCATCCAACGCAACACACCCGAAATCCTGCCACGCAGCACCTGCGCACGGCCGATGCGGGTGCGGATCGGTCAACCACCTCCCGGAATCGGGCCGAACGCCGTGACCAGCCAGGCGGGCAGCAGCATCGCCGGACCGTGCGCCACGGCCCGCTTCCGGGCGCAGCAGGCGTGCAGCACGGTGAGCACCGCGCTCGCGAGCACGCACCCCAGCACCGCCGGAACCGAGACGGCGCCCACGGCCGCGCCGAGCGATCCCGACAGCTTCAGATCGCCCGGCCCCAGCGCGGGCGGCGAGAGCATGCGCACCAGCGCGTAGCAGCTCGCGAACAGCAGCGCGCCCAGCATCGCCGCGAACAGCGGCGCGGACTCACCGACGGCCACGGCCGCGGCTCCGACGGCCGCGAGGGCGACCGGATAGGCGGGCAGCGTCAGCACGTCCGGCAGCCGGGAGGCGATCAGGTCGCAGACCGCGAGCAGCACCCCGGCCCAGCCCAGCAGCAGCGGCACCGGCGCCCACCACACCGGTAAGGCCCCGGACGCCGTCCGCGCCGCGACCAGCGCCCACAGCACTCCGACGCCGGCTTCGCAGCACCACCGGGGAGGTCGCACTCCGACCAGCCGGGACGCCAGCAGCGACCGGCCTGCTCGGCCCGCCACCGCTCCCAAGGCTCCGGCGGACAACATCGCGAACGCGCTCGTGTGATCCATGCGCCCAGCGTCACCGACGAACGCGGAAAGCGAGGTGCCGACATTCGTCGGCGTGTCGGACCGCTGCGGCGGCGGACACGAAAGAGCGGCCCACCGGAGCCCGGCGGGCCGCCTTCCGATCGACTTCGAGTTAGCCGCCCTCGACGGTGAACAGCGGATCGCCCGCCGCGACCTGGCCGTCCTCCCGCAGGTCGCCCAGCGACTCGGGAGTCAGGTCCAGCGCGACCACCGGGCACACCGAGGAGTAGCCGTGGCCCTCCACCGCCGACGGGTCCCAGGTCACGATCGGCTGACCCGCCTCGACGGTGTCGCCCTTGGCGACGTGCAAGGTGAACCCCTCGCCCTTGAGCTGCACCGTGTCGATGCCCAGGTGCACCAGGACCGCGGTGCCGCCCGCGGAGGCGACCACGAACGCGTGCGGGTGCAGCGTGGCGACCGTCCCCGCGATCGGCGCGACCGCGTCGGCGGGCCCGGCCGCCGGTTTCACCGCCACGCCGGGGCCCACCATGGCCTGCGAGAACACCGGGTCGGGCACGTCGGCCAGCGACGCGGCCAGGCCGGTCACCGGGCTGCGGACCTCGACGCTCACAACAGGTCCTCGATGTCGCCCGCCAGCGTGTCGGCCTCCGGACCGACGACGACCTGCACGACCGAGCCCTGCCGCAGCACCCCGTGCGCGCCCGCCGACTTCAACCCGGCCTCGTCCACGCGCGAGTCGTCGTGGACCTCGCAGCGCAGGCGCGTGATGCACGGTTCGATCTCCACCACGTTGTCCCCGCCGCCCAGCGCGGCCAGGATCGCGGCGGCCTTGTTCTGAGCCACCCGTGCTCCCTTCGTACTCCGGCGGTCTTCGCCCGTCGGTGATCGTTAGCGGTGCCGGAAGGGTCCCGCAGTTGGTCGATCTTGCGTTACCGAGTGTCGAAGCGGCAACAAAAACATCCCCGCCTTGACACCCATCCGTGTGAGGCAGCATTCTTCCGCATCAACTGGTATAGACCGGACAGTACCAATGATCCGCATCACGGTGGAACGCATTCGACCGCACGAGCGGAACCAACCCGGCCGACACCGCACGGACGGCCGGAACCGGCCCTGATCAGGGAGAGCGTCGTGGCCAAGCGCAGCACAGCGGACACGCTGCTCGACGGCCCCACGCCGAAGCACGCCCAGTTGCGGGAGATCCTCCGCGAGATCGCCACCAGGGAACTGCCGCCCGGCTCCGCGATGCCCTCCGAACGAGACCTCACGCTGCGCTACGGCGTCTCCCGGCTGACCGTGCGCGAAGCCATCGGGCAGCTCGTCGCCGAAGGACTGCTCGTGCGGGTCCGCGGCAAGGGCACCTTCACCGGCCGCCCCCGCGTCGACGTCCGGCTGCACCTGGCCTCCTTCACCGAGGACATGCGCCAACGCGGCCTGCACCCGGAGACGACGGTGCTCGGCCACGCCGAACTACCCCCGCCGCCGGACACCGCGGAGGCGCTGCGGCTCGCGCCCGGTGACCCCGCGTACTGGCTGACCCGGCTGCGCAAGGCCGACGGCGCGCCGCTCGCGGTCGAGCGCGGCTGGTTCCACCCGGCCGCGGCTCCCGGCCTGCTCGGCCACGACCTCACCGAGTCGCTGTACTCGCTGCTGCACCGGCACTACGGCGTGCGGCTCGAACACGCGACGCAGACCGTCCTCGCCGAAAGCGCGGACGCGGAGACGGCGCGCCTGCTAGAAGTCGATCCCGGAAGCCCGCTGCTGGTGTTCCGCCGGATCTCCACCGCTCGCGACATCCCCGTCGAGGACATGCGGTCCTGGTACCGGGGCGACGCGTACCAAGTGACGATGCCACTGCGAACCGAGGCCGGAGAGTCCGGCCGCCCATCCGAGGAGGTAGCCCCATGACCGTCGGCTCAGCGAGCGGCGGCGCGAGCAAGGGCTTCGCGCTGCTGCAACGGCTCGGCCGGAGCCTCATGCTGCCCATCGCGGTGCTCCCGGCCGCCGCGCTGCTGCAGCGGCTCGGCCAGGATGACCTGCTGGGCAGCGTGGGGGGTCTGCAGACCGTCGCCGGCGTGATCGGCGCCGCCGGTGGCGCCCTGTTCGACAACCTGCCGCTGCTGTTCGCCATCGGCGTCGCGATCGGATTCGCGCGCAAGGCCGACGGCACCACCGCGCTCGCGGGCGCGGTCGGCTACCTGGTGCTGTCCGGGGTGATGTGGCAGATCACCGAGCAGGAGGACGGGACCACCTTCAACAAGGGTCCGTACGGGGTGCTCGGCGGCATCATCGCCGGTCTCGTCGCGGCCTGGCTGTGGCAGCGCTACCACCGGATCAAGCTGCCCGACTACCTCGGGTTCTTCGGCGGACGCCGCTTCGTGCCCATCGTCACCGCCGTGGCGATGCTGGTGATCGGTGTTGTGCTCGGGCTGCTGTTCCCGCTGTTCGACGCGGTCCTGACCGGGTTCAGCGACCTCGTCACCGCCAACGCCGTCCTCGGCGGCGGCCTCTACGGCGTGATCAACCGGCTGCTGCTGCCGTTCGGCCTGCACCACATCCCGAACAACGTCGTGTGGTTCCTGTTCGGCGACTACAACGGCGAGAAGGGCGACATCGCCCGCTTCTTCGCCGGTGACCCGACGGCGGGCACCTTCCAGACCGGCTTCTTCCCGATCTTCATGTTCGCGCTGCCCGCCGCCGCCCTGGCCATCTGGCGCAGCGCACCGCCCGCGCAGCGCACCGTCGTCGGCGGCGTGATGCTCTCGGTCGGCCTCACCTCGTTCCTCACCGGCATCACCGAGCCGCTGGAGTTCTCGTTCATCTTCGTGGCGTGGCCGCTGCTGCTGATCCACGCGGTGCTCACCGGCACCTCGCACGCGCTGGTGAACTTCCTGGACATCCACTCCGGGTTCGGGTTCTCCGCCGGTGCCATCGACTACGTGCTCAACTTCGGCATCTCGCAGAAGTCGCTGTGGCTCATCCCGATCGGGCTGGTCTACGCCGTCATCTACTACTTCGTGTTCCGCTTCGTGATCACCAAGTGGAACCTGCGCACCCCGGGCCGCGAAGACGACGGAGAGGGTTCCGCCCTGCTCGACGAAGGCCAGGGCAGCGGCGAAACAGGGGAAACGTCCAGTGCCACCAAGGCGACGATGACCCAGGACGCTTTGCCCGAAACCGGCGGAGGAGACGAGAACGGCAAGGACGCGGGCAAGGCCTGACGTCCCGACCCACCCCACCGCAGTTCCTCGAGGAAAGGGAATCCCATGCCCGAGCGACGGGTCACCGTGGCCAGCAAGGTCGGCCTGCACGCGCGTCCCGCGGCGCTGGTCGCCAAAGCCGCCGCCGCGCAGTCCGTGCAGATCACCATCCGCAAGTCCGACACCGAACCGGTGCAGGCCGGCAGCATCCTCGGTCTGATGACGCTGGGCGCCGGTCACGGCGACGAGGTCGTGCTCGCCGCCGAAGGCGACGGCGCGGACGCGGCCCTCGACCAACTAGCAGAACTCGTCGGGTCTGATCTGGATAGCTGACGGCTCGTTCTGCTTGGGTGGTCATTTAGCGGAACCTCAGTCGGTCTCTCGCTGCGGGATCTTTTTCCCAAGTGGCTCCGCCACGAGGGAAAAATACCGCAGGTTGAGCTTCGTCGACCCGGAGAGCGCGCTGGG
>NZ_JBSFWJ010000126.1:0-9691 GCF_053592695.1 Saccharopolyspora sp. NPDC002578
CTCAGCTTCCTTCTCGCGAGGACAGCTTTTTCCCTCGTGGCGGAGCCACTCGGGAAAAAGATCCCGCAGCGAGAAGGAAGCTGAGGTTCCGCCACAGGACCACCCGAGCAAAAAGGAGCCCGACCCATGCACACGTCAGCCGCTGTCTTGGGGCCAGCCTAGGCGGAGCGCGTCTCGGGTGACTTCGGTGAGGCGCTGGTCTTCGTAGTCGTCGGGCTGCGAGAAGTAGCCGGATTCGCCGACGACGACGAGCCGGGCCTGCTGCTCGGAGTAGTAGCCGACGTCGCTGCTGAGGCCGGGGAACTCGTCGGGCAGGTCGCGTCCGGCGGAGACGAGGTCCATCACGTTGCCGGTGCCGTCCTGGGTGACGAGCTCGTTGAGCTGCGCGGCCGTGGCGGCGTCGGCCATCCGGATCGTGACCACGGAGGTCAGCACGCGCTGCCCGTCGGGCAGGGTCGCGGTGTAGAGCGCCCGGGTGAGGTGTTCGCAGCTGTTGTCGTTGAAGAATTCCGCGATCTTCCCCGTGGAGACCTTCGCGCAGCCCTGCTGGCCCTCTTCGCGCAGTTCCAGGTTGAAGCGGTTCTGCGTCTGCGGCACCGGAACGGGGGCTTCGCCGGCTTCTTCGGCCGGGTCGGAGGAGGGCTTGATCAGCAGCCAGAGCAGGCCGGACACCACGGCCACGCCGAACAGGACGAGTCCGCGCAGCGCCCACCCGTAGGGGGTGATGGCGGTGCCGCCGACTCCGGCGCCCGCCGCGGCGGGCGCGGGGCGGACGGGTTCCTGCCTGTTCGTGGAGGGGTAGGCGCGCTGGTTGAGGTCGGCGCCGTGCTGCTGGTGCTGCTGCTGGCCGCCGTGCTGGGCGTAGCCCTGCTGCTGCGGGTACTGCTGCTGGGCCGCGTAGGGCTGCTGCTGGCCGTAGCCCTGGCCGGGGTGCTGCGGGTACTGCTGCTGTCCCGCGCCGCCCCACGACCCTGCGGCTCCCGGGTGGCTCTGGTGCTGAGCAGCCTGGTTCTGAGCTCCCGGATGGTGCTGCTGGGGCTGCCCGTAACCGGGTGTGCTCTGCCCGTAGGCCTGCTGCGCGTGCGGCTGACCGCCGTGCGACGTCTGGGCCGACGGCTGGTGGAAGGCAGGGCGGGTCGCCTCGCCGGGTCCGCCCAGGGTGTCCGGGCTGAAGTCGGCGGGGGCCGCGCTGCGGTGCTCTTGGTTCACCCGTGAGTTGTCGCGCTGGAGTGGCGCAGTGTCAGCTCGCTGCGCGTTCTGCGGCGAGCCTGTCATCTCTTCGGGTGCACCTTGGGGGTCCGGCACGAGCACTAACGGTAGCGGTTGCGGATCGCGCGCAGAACAGCACGTGTGCTGGGAAGACGTTCGGGCTGCTCAGCCCCGCAGCGCGCGCAGCACCAGGTCGACGTCCGCTTCGGTGTTGTAGAGGTGGAACGACAGCCGCGCCTTGCCCGCTCTGGCGGCGCAGGCGATGCCCGCGTCGGTGAGCTTCCGGGCCGCGTCGTCACCGGGCACGGACACGATCGCGGAGCCTTCGGCGGGGACGCCGAGTTCGGCCCGCACCTGGTCGGCCAGTCCCGCGCAGTGCGCGCGCACCCGCGTCAGGTCGAGTCCGGCCAGCGCGCGCAGCGAGGCGGCGGCGCCGACCTGGGCCAGCCACGCCGGTGACAGGTCGAGCCCGCGTCCGCCGGGCGCCTGCCGCAGCGGGAGTCCGTAGATGCTGCTCATGCCGCCCCCGGCGTACCAGTTGGCGTGGTTCGGGCGGGGCGCGGGCGCGTCGGGGTGCTGCGCCAGCCAGGCGGCGCCGCGCGGCGCGAGCAGCCACTTGTAGCCGGTGCCGACGACGTGGTCGACCCAGTCGAGTTCCATCGGCAGCCAGCCCGCGGCCTGGGTGACGTCGAGCAGCACTCGGGTGGGCGTGCCGCGCACCGCGTCGCGCAGCGCGCCGAGGTCGACGAGCCGCCCGTCCGCGGACTGCACGACGCTCACCGCCACCAGGTCGTGGTCGGCGGCCTTGTCCGGGATCGCTTCGAGCGGCACCTCGTCGACTTGCACGCCGCGGTCGGTTTGGGCGGCGAACGGGAAGCTGACGCTGGTGAACTCGTCTTCGGCGACGAGGACTCGGGCGCCGTCGGGCAGGTCGGCGGCGATGATCCCGACGAGCTGGGAGATGGTGGCGCCGATGGCGATCCGGTCGGCGGGCACGCCGATGAGCTCGGCGAACGACTCCCGGCCCGCGTCGGTGTCGGCGTCGAAGTCGGTCGGGCGGGCGCCGCCGGCGCCCCAGGTGGCGATGGCTGCGGCGACGGCCTCCACGGTCCCGGTGGGCGGCACCCCGATGCTCGCGGTGTTGAGGTAGCCGTCGGGGACGTCGAAGGTGAGGCCGAATGCGGTGCGCATACCGCGATCCTCACCGACGCGGCCGGTGGCGCGCCAGAGCCGGCGGGGGGAACGGCGTTCTACGGTGGCGTCATGCGAAGCGCGGAAGTGGAGATCCGGACCGGTTCGACCGAGGTGGTCTACGACCTGGGTTTCGAGTGCGAGCGGTTCCTGCGGTCGGCGGGCGCGCAGGAGGGCCTGCTCAACCTGTGGGTGCCGCACGCGACGGCGGGCCTGGCGGTGATCGAGACCGGCGCGGGCAGCGATGAGGACCTGTTGGCGCAGCTGCGCGAGCTGCTGCCCGCGGACGGGCGCTGGCGGCATCGGCACGGTTCGCCGGGGCACGGCCGGGATCACGTGCTGCCCGCGCTGGTGCCGCCTTATGCGACGGTGCCGGTGTTGGAGGGGCGGATGGCGCTGGGCACCTGGCAGTCGGTGTGCCTGGTCGACACGAACGTCGACAACCCGGTGCGCCGGGTGCGCTTGAGCTTCCTGGAGGGCTAGCCCCGGAATTGCGGTCCCCGAAGGTCTCACCCGACGAGTGGAATCCCGGCTCGACGGGAGTAGTTCCCGTCGATTTCGCGAGAAATCGCGCGGCCACCGGCGGGCGGCGAGTAGTTGCGCGCGCAGAGATGGCTCACATCTTGATCATGAACGCCGGGTCTCGTGCCAGGATGGACCGATGACCGCGCGACTGGTCCTGTGGGACGTGGATCTGACCCTGATCGACGCGCGCAGCATCGGCGTCGACTGGTACCGCCGGGTTCTTTCCGAGGTCACCGGCGTGCACTTGCAGCACGTGCCGGACATGGCGGGCAAGACCGAACTGGCCATCACCGGCGAGGTGCTCGCGGCGCACGACATCGACGCCGCCGCGGACACCGTGGCGGCCATGTTCGCCGCGCTGACGGCCGTGGTGCTCGCCGACCGGGACGCGTTGTCGTTGCGCGGCAGCGCGATGCCCGGCGCCGCGCAGGCCCTCGCGGCGCTGGCCGAGGTACCGGGCGTGGTGCAGAGCCTCGTCACCGGCAACCTGCCGGAGGTCGCGTTCCACAAGCTCGACGCGTTCGGCCTGCACCGGCACGTGGACTTCGACATCGGCGGGTTCGGCGCCGAGTCGCTGCACCGGCACGACCTGATCAGCGCGGCCGTGGCGAAGGCCGCGGCCAAGCACGACGCGGAGTTCGCCCCGGAGTCGGTGATCGTCGTCGGGGACACCCCGCGCGACGTGGCGGGGGCGTTGCACCACGGGGCGATCGCGGTCGGCGTGGCCTCCGGCCGCAGCGACGAGCGGGAACTGCGCGCGGCGGGGGCGCACGTGGTGCTGCCCGACCTCACCGACACCGACGCGGTGCTGAAGGCCGTCGCGGGCTGAGGAACCCGCGCCGCACGGCCGCACCCGTCGGCCTCGGGCGGTGTGCTCCGCCGTGACCGGTTCGGCCCAACGGGTCCGCACGAATGCGGCATTCTCGCCGAGCGCGTGCGCTATACGTGGGAGATGGATCGCGCGGACGCCGACGGAGAAGACGCCACCGAGCCGGACGACGACGGGAAGCCGGAAAACGACGGCGGGGAGCCGCCCGAGCAGGAGCCGACGCCCTCGCTGTTCTCCCGGAATTCCGTCCGGGACAGCACCATCGGCGGTCCCGTCTTCCAGATCGGCCAGTGGAACGGCGACATCCGCCCCCCGACGTCGACCGAACCTCCCGCTGAGCTCACCGCGGCCGTCCCGCGCCGCCCGTCGCTGCTGCTCGGCCGCGATCGGGAGTTGGAGTCCGTGCTGACCACGTCGAATCCGGTGTGCGCGGTGGTCGGCATGGGCGGGGCGGGCAAGACCACGCTGGCGCTGGAGGCCGCGTACCGGTTGCGCGAGCAGGGAGGCTACGCGGGCGGGGTGCTGTTCCTGGACTGCCGCGGTTACCCGCGGAGCGATCCCCGGGACCGCGAGGTCCCGATGGCGTTCGAGCAGGTCACGTCGACCTTGCTGCACTGGCTCGGCGTGCACGACGCACCGCGGGCGGACGCGGCGACGAAGCGGTTGCAGCAGCGCTACGAGGAGTTCGCCGAGCGGGGGCTCCCGCTGTTGCTGGTGCTCGACAACCTCGGCACGACGTTCGACCCCGAGCCGTTGCTGCCGGCGCCCCGCGCGCACCGGACGTTGATCACCACCCGCGCCGCGGACGCCGTGCGGGACGCGGCGCTGGTCCGGCTCCCGGAGCTGTCCTCGGCCGCGGCGGTCGAGTTGCTGCGGGCGGAGCTGGAGCGCGCGGCCCCGGACGATCCGAGGGCTCGGGACTCGGAGGGGTTGCACGAGGTCGCCGAGGTGTGCGGACGGTTACCGCTGACCCTGTCGGTGATCGCCGCGATGCTGAGCCGGAGCCCGAAGGAGTTGAGCGCGGTCGCCGCTCAGCTCGCCGCGTCGCAGCGGCTCACCGTGCTGGATTCGGTCCGGTCGGCGTTCGAGTTGTCGATCCGGACGCTGCGGGAATCACCCGCCGAGATCGACCGGGAGGCCGCGGCGCTGTTCCAGCGGATGGGTTGCCTGCCGGGCAGCGAGTTCACCGAGCGCAGCGCCGCCGCGCTGCTGGACGAGCCGGATGCGGCGCGGGCGTGGGCGCTGCTGGACCGGTTGTGCACGGCTCACCTGCTGGCGCCGAGCGGGCATGCCGATCAGGTCCGGTTCCTGGATCTCGCCGGGGAGTACGCGTCGAAGCTGTTCGCGGAACTCCCGTCGGGCGCGGACGCCCAGGACGGGTCGACGCCGTCGCAGCTGGACGTGCTGGTCCGGCTCGCGGAGAGCGCCGCGTCGGCGACCCGCGCCGATATGTCCACAGTGGACTACCCGGAGGACCCGCAGGCCGCGGCGCAGGCCCTCCAGCGGCTGATCGCGGAGCAGGACGCGCTGGGGATGCTCACCGCCCGCGCCGCCGACATGGCCGAGCCGGAGCCGGAATCCGAGGCGCGCGGGCGGCTGTTGACGGCGAGCCGCACGATCGCGATCTCACTGGTGGTGCTCTACGAACGCACCGGACGCGGACGGGATTCGCTGGCGGCGTCGCGCCTGCTGCTGCGCGTGACGAGGGCGCTGGACGACCGCCGCGGTGAGCTCGACGCCTTCCTCGCGATGTGCCGCGGCCTGCTGGCCGTGGACGCCCGCCCGGAGGCGGCCCGCTGCCTGCACGAGGCGAGCAAGCTCACCCGGCAGCTCGACGGCTACCCGACCGAGTTCATGCGGACCTTCGCGGAGCTGGCCTGCGAGGTGGGCGAGCTGGCCGCCGGCGCCGAGGAGTTCACCGGCCTGCTGGACCGGTACCGGAAGTCCGGGGACGTCGAGGGGCGGCTCGCCGCGCTGCACGGGCTCGGGCGCGTCGCCTTCCTCCGCGACGACCTGCCGGAAGCCGTGCGCAGGCACGAACAGGCACGGGATCTGGCGCAACGACACGCTTGCGCACCGCACGCGGAACGCGCGCTGGGCGAACTGGCCGAATGCCACGCGCGGCTGGGCGACACCGAGCGCGCCGCCCGGTGCCACGAGGACGCGAAGCGGTCCGCCGAGCAGCGCGGATTCCCGCACGGCGCCGCGGTGGCCGCGCACCACCTCGGCGATCTGCACCGGGATCAGGGCGAGGACGCCGAAGCGCTGGAGCGCTACGCGGAGGCCGAGCGCGGTTACCGCGAAGCGGGCGACGTCGCTCGCGCGGACCGGCTGGTCGAGCTGATCCGCGCGATGCGGACCGGACCGGAGCGACCGACGCTCGCGGCGGATCCGCCGCTCCCGGTGGAACCGCCGCCGATCGCGTCCCCGCCGCGGCGGAATCCGTCGACCGTGGCGCGCTCCATGTTCGACGTGCTCGTGGTGCTGGGCGTGCTGACCGCGGCGCAGGTCTGGTCCGCGCGCGAAGGAACCCCGGCCGTTCCGTGGACGTGGTGGACGCTGGTCGTCCTGCTGCTCGCGACGGCCGGCGCACGCCGGTACGCCTATCGCTTCACCACGATCGGGTTGTCCCACTGGTGGTGGGCGCTGGACGTCCTGGCCTACGGGGCGGTGCTCGGCTACTTCGCGGGCATCGCGCTCGACGCGGGGCAGGTGAACGCCGTGGTCGGCATCGCCGTCGTCCTGCTGTCCGCCGGGGCCACCACGTACGTCCGCGGCCGACTGCGCCCCCGCTGATCGCTTCCCTCCCCGACCGCGCCGTTGCCGATCGACCGAAGACCGGAGGTGACGCCGCGCAGGACGAACGGGTGCGGCGACGAACGTTCGAACTCCGTCGACACCGCGAACATCGTCCGAGCGCGAAAACGGCGGCCTGCGCGCGCAGGCCGCCGTTCGGGGTTCGTTCAGCCGCGGACGGTCTGGACGAGGTGGCCGACGGCCTTGTCGACGTCGATCTCCTCGCGGTCGCCGGTGCGGCGGTCCTTGACCTCCACGACGCCCTTCGCGAGTCCCTTGCCGACGACGAGGATCGTGGGCACGCCCACGAGTTCCGCGTCGGCGAACTTCACGCCGGGCGAGGAGGTGCGGTCGTCCAGCAGGACCCGCAGGCCCGCCTCGTCGAGTTCGGCGGCGAGGCGCTCGCCGCCTTCGCGGACCGCCTCGTCCTTGCCCGCGATGACCACGTGCACGTCGGCGGGAGCGACCTCGCGCGGCCACACCAGGCCGAGCTCGTCGTGGCTCTGCTCGGCGATCGCGGCGACCAGCCGGGAGACGCCGACGCCGTAGGAACCCATCGTGATCCGCTTCGGCTTGCCGTCCTGGCCGAGGGCGTCGAGGCCGAACGCGTCGGCGTACTTGCGGCCGAGCTGGAAGATGTGGCCGATCTCGATGCCGCGGGCCGCGACCAGCGTGCCGCCGCCGTCCGGCGCGGCGTCGCCCTCGCGGACCTCGGCGGCCTCGATGGTGCCGTCGGGGGTGAAGTCGCGGCCGCAGACCAGGTCCACGACGTGGTGCCCGGCCTGGTCGGCGCCGGTGACCCACGCGGTGCCGCTGACCACGCGCGGGTCGGCGAGGTAGCGGATTCCGTTGTCCTGCAGCGCCTTCGGGCCGATGTAGCCCTTCACCAGGAACGGGTTCGCGGCGAAGTCGGCCTCGTCGACGAGCTCGACCTCGGCGGGTTCGACGGCCGCTTCGAGCCGCTTGAAGTCGACCTCGCGGTCGCCGGGGACGGCGACGGCCAGCATTTCCCACTTCTCCGCGCCGGGCTCGCGGGTCTTGACGAGCACGTTCTTGAGCGTGTCGGCGGCGGTGAAGGTGCGGCCCATCTCGGCGGCGTTGAGGAAGTCCACCAGCGACTCGATGGTCGGCGTACCGGGCGTGTGGTGGACCTGCGCGGCCGGCTTGTCCTCGATGGACTCGGCAGCGGGCACCGGGGTCACGACGGCCTCGACGTTCGCGGCGTAGTCGGAATCGGTGCTGCGCACGAAGGTGTCCTCGCCGGTCGGGCTCTCCGCGAGGAATTCCTCGGAGGCGGACCCGCCCATCGCGCCGGAGGTCGCGGCGACGATCACGTAGCGCAGGCCCACCCGGTCGAAGATCCGGACGTAGGCGTCGCGGTGCAGCCGGTAGGAGTTCGACAGGCCGTCGTCGTCGATGTCGAAGGAGTAGGAGTCCTTCATGACGAACTCTCGCCCGCGCAGGATGCCCGCGCGGGGACGTTCCTCGTCCCGGTACTTGGTCTGGATCTGGTACAGCATGACCGGGTAGTCCTTGTAGGAGTTGTACTCGCCCTTGACGGTGAGCGTGAACAGCTCCTCGTGCGTCGGCCCCAGCAGCATGTCGGCGCCCTTGCGGTCCTGGAGCCGGAACAGCAGCGGGCCGTACTCGGTCCACCGGTTCGACTGCTCGTAGGGCTCGCGCGGCAGCAGCGCGGGGAAGTGGATCTCCTGCGCGCCGATGCCGTTCATCTCCTGGCGCACGACCTCTTCGACGTTGCGCAGCACCTGCAGGCCCAGCGGCAGCCACGAGTAGATGCCCGGGGCGACTCGACGCACGTATCCGGCGCGCACGAGCAGCTTGTGGCTCGGCACCTCGGCGTCGGCCGGATCCTCGCGCAGGGTACGCAAGAACAACGTCGACATCCTCGTGATCACGGCGGGCGCTCCTCGGGCGGGTCGAAAATGCGGAATACCGACATGTTCACGTGGTGGAACGTGCGGTCCTCGCAGGGTAGCGACCCCCACCGGGGTCCTCGCCAGCGGATTGCCCGCGTCGCGGACGCGCCCGCGACGCCGATGACACCGCGGCCCTCGGGGTCACTACCCTGATCGCTCGTGCTGGTGCTGCTGCCTCCTTCCGAGACCAAGGCCGCGGGCGGCGACGGTCCGCCGCTGGACCTGGACGCGCTGTCCTGCCCGGAGCTCACCCCGACGCGGCGGAAGCTGGCGGAGGCGCTGCGGTCGCTCGCCGACGACGTCCCGGCGAGCCTGTCCGCGCTGGGCCTCTCACCGCGCCAGTCCGGCGAGGTGGAGCGCAACGCGGCGCTGTTCGACTCCCCCACCGCCCCCGCGTTGGAGCGCTACACCGGGGTGCTGTTCGACGCGCTGGACGTCGCGTCGCTCACGGCCGCCGAGCGGGCTCGGGCGGATGCGCGGCTGGCGGTGGGCTCCGCGCTGTTCGGCCTGGTGCGCGGCGGCGACCCCATTCCGGCGTACCGCTTGTCGGCGGGCAGTTCGCTGCCCGGTTTCGGCACGTTGCGCGGGGTGTGGCGTCCGGTGCTGGAGCCGGTGCTGCGCGAATCGGGCGAGCCCGTGGTGGATCTGCGGTCGGGCGCGTACGCGGCGCTGGCGCGGGTGCCGGGCGCGATCGACGTGCAGGTGCTGGCCGAGAACGCGCAAGGCGAGCGCAAGGTAGTCAGCCACCACAACAAGTCCCACAAGGGCCGCCTGGCCCGCGTCCTGGCCACCACGACCACCGAGCCCACCTCGGTGGACGACGTGATCGACCTGGCGCGACAGGCCGACATGCACGTGGAACGCCCGGCGGAGACCTCCCTCACCATCGTCATCCCCACCTGACCCGAACCCATCGCACGACGGGCCCGTCCACCCGAGACGCCAGGCCCACCAACAACGCGGCAAAGCGCCCTCCCGCAGCGGCGAAGCCCAGCCTCGGGCCGCGAAGCGAGCCCGCCTCGCGGCGAAGCCGTGCCTTGGGCTGCGAAGCAAGCCTGCCTGGCGGCCGAAGGCCGTGCTTGTATTCGCGCAGCGAATAGCCCACGTCCAAAAGCCGACCACCCGCGGGTTCTCAGTCGGTCTCTCGCGAGGACAGCTTTTTCCCTCGTGGCGGAGCCACTCGGGAAAAAGATCCCGCAGCGAG
>NZ_JBSFWJ010000127.1:0-9352 GCF_053592695.1 Saccharopolyspora sp. NPDC002578
AGTCGGTCTCTCGCGAGGACGGCTTTTTCCCTCGTGGCGGAGCCACTTGGGAAAAAGATCCCGCAGCGAGAGACCGACTGAGGTTCCGCTACCCGACCCCCAAAGCAGAACGACCGGCAATCAACAACAGATCACTTAGGAGCCATGCGAAGGGCTCCGTCCATGCGGATTACTTCGCCGTTGAGGTAGTCGTGTTCGACGATGTTCACGGCGAGCAGGGCGTAGTCGCCGGGGACGGCGAGGCGCTTCGGGAAGGGGACGCCCGCGGCGAGGCCTTCGCGGTACTCCTCGCTGACGGTCGCGAGCATCGGGGTGTCCACGATGCCCGGCGCGATGGTCATCACCCGGATCCCGGCCGACGACAGGTCGCGGGCGGCGGGCAGCGTCAGGCTGGCGACTCCGCCTTTGGAGGCGGCGTAGGCGGCTTGCCCGATCTGGCCGTCGTAGGCGGCGACCGAGGCCGTGTTGATCACGACGCCGCGCTGGCCTTCCCGGTCGGGTTCGGTCTCGCGGATCGCGGGCGCCGCCAGCCGCAGCACGTTGAACGTGCCGAGCAGGTTGACTTCGAGGACTTTGCGGAACAGGTCGAGGTCGTGCGGTCCTTGCTTGCCGCTGATGCGCGCGGACGGCCCGATCCCGGCGCAGTTGACGACGACGCGCAGCGGCGCGCTGCCGCCCGCGGCTTGGTCCACGGCGGTCTGCACCTGGTCGGCGTCGGTGACGTCGGCGCCGCAGTAGGTCACGCCGTCGACGGGCGCCGCGCTGGTCACCGCGTCCGGCAGGTCGACGCCGAACACGTGCGCTCCGCGTTCGGCGAGGGCGCGGGCGGTGGCCGCGCCGAGCCCGGATGCGGCTCCGGTGACGATGGCCGCGGTGCCGGTGATCTGCATGAGGCTCCTCCAGTGCGGGATCGGTTCGCCCGTAGTTAAGCAGTACTGAGCTCGCTTGTGCAGTACTGATCGGGACCGGTGCCGGGTGCTTGAACGGCCGCACACCGGTGCGTCACCACCTGAGCAGCAGCGCGTGAACAGTTCCCAAAGCGCCGCTCCCGGCATCCGCGATGTGCCACGATTTCCGCGAGGTCAGCTTTCCGGCCTGGGATTTCCCGGTCGGTCCGCACGCTGTCGACGGAGGTAGGTGCACCGTGTTCGCTCGTCGGATCGTGGTCGTCGGGACGGGGTACGTGGGACTGACGACGGGTGCGTGCCTGGCGTCGCTGGGCCACCGCGTGGTGTGCAGCGACGTGGACGCGGCGAAGGTCGCGCGGCTCGCGCGCGGCGAGGTCGGCATCTTCGAACCCGGCCTCGGCGAGCTCGTCGGGGAGGGCATCGCGGCGGGCAGGCTGGAGTTCGTGCTGGGCTCGGCGGATGCCGTGGCAGACGCCGAGGTGGTCTTCCTGTGCGTGCCGACGCCGATGGGTTCGGGCGGCGGCGCGGACCTGGCGGCGGTCGAGTCGGTCGTCGCCGAGGTGGCCGAGGTGCTGCCGACCGGCTGCGTGCTGGTGTGCAAGTCGACGGTGCCGGTGGGCACGTCGGCGCGGGTAGCGGAACTCGTCGGCCGGCCCGATGTGGCCGTGGTGTCGAATCCCGAGTTCCTGCGCGAGGGCTCGGCGGTGCACGACTTCCTGAACCCGGACCGGATCGTGGTGGGTTCGGCGTCGCAGGACGCGGCCGAGCGGGTCGCGGCGCTCTACGCGCGGCTGGGCGCGCCGACGGTGCTCACGGACGCGCCGAGCGCGGAGATGGTCAAGTACGCGGCGAACTGCTTCCTCGCCACGAAGTTGTCGTACGTGAACGCGGTCGCCGAGCTGTGCGAGCGGCTGGGGGCGAACATCTCCGACGTCACCGAGGGCATGGGCTACGACCGGCGGATCGGGCAGTCCTTCCTGCAGCCCGGTCCGGGCTGGGGCGGGTCTTGCCTGCCGAAGGACACCGCGGCGCTGCTGCAGGTGGCGCAGTCGGTGGGGTTCGACTTCGAGCTGCTGGGCGCGACGATCGACTCGAACACGCGGCAGCGGGAGCAGATGGTGGCGAAGGTCGCCGACGCGTGCGGGGTCGGCGTGGCCGGTTCGCTCGACGGTGTCCGGCTCGGGCTGCTGGGGTTGACGTTCAAGGCCGGTACGGACGACCTGCGGGATTCGCCCGCGCTGGCGGTGGCCGAGCTGCTGGCCGCGCGCGGCGCCGAGCTCGTGGCGTGCGACCCGGGGCTGCGCGGTGACGAGGCTCCGCTGCGGGGTGTGGTGTCGCTGGTGGACGACCCGTACGAGGCGGCCAAGGGGTCGGCCGGGCTCGTGGTGCTCACCGAGTGGCAGCAGTTCCGGGCGTTGGACTGGCCGCGGGTGGCGGGGTTGCTGGCCGGGCCGGTCGTGGTGGACACCCGCAACCACTTGGACCCGGACGTGCTGCGCCGAGCGGGGATCTCCTGGCGCGGCGTGGGCCGGCTGCCCGTGGGCTGACGGCGCGTCCCGGTGCCGATCGGACGAGCCGTAGCCCTGATCACTGTGGGGCAGCGGCCGGGCCTGGATCGGGTGAGCCGGGGGTTGCGACGTCCGGCGGGGTGGAGGCTGCTCCTTGGCCGGTCCGGGCCTGTGGACCACCGGTGCGGGCACGACGACCGACCGGTCGGTCGTCGGCCGGTGCCGGGAGCGCTCGACGGGTGATCGCCGCGCGGTCGCGGGGACGACCCGGTTCGGTCCGCTCCCGGACGGGCCTGCGCAAACAGTTCTTCCACAGCTTGTGGACAACTCCGTTGCCCAAGGTCCGGGGAGTGCGCGGTCCCCACTGCGGACCGAGTTGTGCACAGGTGTGGACGGAGTTGTCCACAGGTGTGCACAACTCGGGTGCCCGTGCCGGGGGAGTCGGCGCGTCGGCCGGACGCGTCCGCGACCCAGGGTGATTCCGGACCACCGGATCCGGGACTGGCGCTCGCGGCGGTCCTCGAACTCAGCTGCGGCGGCTCAGGAATCCGGTGCCCCTGAACCCGCGGCCAGGGAGCCGACGAGACCGTCGTGCACAGTCCCTAGGCGCCGAGGCGGTAGCCCATGCCGCGGACCGTGCGGATGCGCTCACTGCCGATCTTGCGGCGCAGCGCCCGCACGTACACGTCCACCACGTTCGAACCGGGGTCGAAGTCGTAGCCCCACACGTGCGACAGGATCTGCTCCCGGGACAGCACCTGCCCGGAGTGGCGCAGGAACAGCTCCAGCATCGCGAACTCGCGTGCGGTGAGGTCCACCGTCGCCTCCGGCAGCTGCGCGCGCCGCGTCCGCAGGTCCAGCGACAGCTGCCCCTCCCGCAGCACCGTCACCTCAGGCGTGCGGTCCGAGGACCGCAGCCGCAGCCGGACCCGGGCCAGCAGCTCCTCGAACCGGAACGGCTTGGTCATGTAGTCGTCCGCGCCGCCCTCCAGCCCGGCGACCGTGTCGTGCACCGAGTCCCGCGCCGTCAGGATGATCACCGGCAACGTGACCCGCTGCGCGCGCACGGCCTGCAGCACGGCGAAACCGTCCTTGCCGGGCAAGCCGAGGTCGAGCACGGCGAGGTCGTAGTCCCCGCTGAGCAGCAGTTCCTGCGCGGTGGCGCCGTCACCGGCCACCGCGGTGCCGAAACCGTTGGCGCGCAACCCCTTCTCCAGGAACGCGGCGATGCGCGCCTCGTCCTCCACGATCAGGATCTTGCTCATGCGGGGACCTCCTCAGCGGTCGCGGGCGCGGCGGGGCCGAGCGCGGCACCCGGTCGAGCGGGCAGGTCCAGGCCGAACGTGGCGCCGGCGCCGGGCTCGGACAGCACTCGCACCCGCCCGTGGTGCGCTTCGGCGATGGCCGCGACGATCGCCAGCCCGAGCCCCGCACCGCCGCGTCCGGGCCCGCTGCCGTGCGCGAACCGGGCGAAGATCTGCTCCACCTCGGCGGGATCCACCCCCGGCCCGCGGTCGGTGACCCACAGCGTCAGCCGCCCCAGGCTCAGCGTGGACCCGATGCGGATCTCCGCGCCGTCCTCGGTGTGCTGCACCGCGTTCTGCGCGAGCTGCACCACGGCCTGGGTGAGCCGCTGCGCGTCCACGACCACGTCGCCCTCGCCGATGCTCTCCAACACCCACCGCCGGTCCGCGATGGAGCGCACCTTCGCGTCGATGTCGCTGGTCAGCTCCGCGAGCGACACCTCGGCGGGGTGCACGAAGTCCGGGCGGTCGGCCTTGGCCAGCATCAGCAGGTCCTCGACGATGCGCGTCATCCGGTCCAGCTCGTCGGTGCACAGCCGCACCACCTCGTCGCGCTCGTCCGGATCGTCGCCGAGCAGTTCGAGGTGCCCGCGCACGATCGTGATCGGAGTGCGCAGCTCGTGGCTGGCGTCGTCGACGAACTGGCGCTGCGTGCTGAACGCGGATTCCAGCCGGTCCAGCATCGCGTTGAACTGGTAGGCGAGCGCGGCGATGTCGTCGCGGCCCTCCACCGGGATGCGCCGGGTCAGGTCGTGCTCGCTGATCTCCGCGGCGGCCTGCCGCACGGTGCGTACCGGCGCGAGGATCGCCCCGGCCACGACCCACGAGGACGCCGCCGCCAGCAGCACGCCGAACGCGCTGACCAGCACCAGGATGCGCACCACCCCGTGCACCTCGGCGACGTCGGCGGAGGTGAAGTGACCGGTGATGAACCAGGCCTGCTGCCCGCCGTCGGTGTGGGCCTGGATCTTGATCCAGCGCAGCGGCCCGGATGCGGTCTGCGCCGTCCCGTGCCCGTTCGGGTCCGCGACGATCCGGTCCAGCAGGCGCGGGTCGTGCACGACCTCCCGGATCTCCTTGTCCTGGGACTGCATGTGCCACTTCAGGCCGGTGGGGGTCTCCCACGCGCCGATCATGACCTCCCACGAGTCCGGGTACTGCTGCCGGAGGTAGGTGTCGAACAACGCCCCCGGCTCGGCGATCAGCGCACCGGTGACCGGGTGCCTCCCGACCTGCGCGAAGTTGACGAACTCGCCGCCCTCCTGCTCCAACGAGGCGGTCACCTTGTTCATCGCGTCGTTGTGCAGGAACCGCCACACCAGCAGCACGATCCCGGTCAGCACCACGACCAGCACGAGCAACATCCAGCCCATGATCTGCGCGCGAGCCGGGACGCGGGTGCCGCTGCGCCGCGGCTCAGTCGTCATCGTCGAGGTCGTCGTCGGGTTCGTCGTCGTCATCTTCCGGTTCCGGCGGCGGCAGGTCGGCGGGCGGCGACGTGGTCGTCGCGGGCACGAGCGTCGGACTCCCGCCCGGCTGACCGGGGCCCGACACGTCGCCCACGTGGACTTCGGCGGGTACCTGCGGGTTGCGGGGTCCGTTGGTCACGGCGTAGCTGAACAGCACCACGGCGATCGGCAGGGCCAGCGCGGCGATGAGCAGCGGCAATCTGGTCACCGGCCTCATGACTTCATCTTCGCCGCCGCGACCTGGAACGGGGATGAAACCGGCATGAGAACTTTCTCATGCGGGGTGCGCCGGGTTGCCCGCATCCCGCACCTGGCCGGGGTGCCGACGGGCTAGCCTGCACCACGAACGGGTGGGTCCGGGCAGGTTCCGCTCCGGCCGGTGCGCGTTCGCGCGCCGCCGAGGCCCGCCACCCGCGTGAACAGCAACGACGGGCACTGGGGTCGAGGACAGACGCGATGGATGACGACAACGACCGGCTGATCGAGTGGACCGGGGAGCGTTGCGTGCCCTGGGCCGACGACGTGCAGGTCATCTACGAGCACTACCACCGCTACGCGCTGGCCGCCCGGTTCGTCCGCGGCAAGCGGGTGCTGGACCTGGCGTGCGGCGAGGGCTACGGGGCCGCGCTGCTGGCCGCGGAGGGCGCCGAGGTCGTGGGCCTCGATGTCGACCCGGCGACGGTGGAGCACGCCACCCGCCACTACGGCGGGCGCGACATCGCGTTCCGCACCGGTTCGATCACCGACCCGGAGGTGCTGGCCGACGAGAAGCCGTTCGACGTGGTGGTGTGCTTCGAGGCCATCGAGCACGTGGCCGACCACGACGCGGTGCTCGCGCTGGTCCGCGCCCGGCTGGAACCGGGCGGGCTGCTGCTCGTGAGCACCCCGGACACGGCCGTCTACCAGCACGAGCACGGCAACGACAACCCGTTCCACGTCAAGGAGCTCACCGCGCCGCAGTTCGAGTCGCTGCTGGAGGGCTCGTTCCGGCACGTGGCGGTGTTCCGGCAGAACACCGCCGTCGGCTCGGTGCTCACCCCGTCCGACCCGGGGGACCTCGACACCGCCATCGAAGGCGTCCGGTTGCAGACCCTGCACCAGGAGGAGTCGGGCGCGTGGACGGTCCGCCAGGGCCTGCCGCACACCTACCTGCTGGGCGTCGCCTCGGACCGAAGGTTGCCGAAGCTGCCCGCCGCGGCCGTCCTGCTCGACGACGACCTCACCCTCGCCCGCCGGGCGGGGGAGACCGAGGTGCGGCCGATCATCGCCCAGCGCGACGAGGCGGTCGCCGACGTGGCCAAGCTCAACGAGCACTACGAGCGCAGCCGCGCGGAATCCGAGGAGCTCAAGGCCGCCGTGGGGCGGCTGGAGGAGCTCCGGGTGGCCGAGGAGCGCCGCGCCGACGAGCAGGTGCGGGAGCAGCAGCGGCTGCGCGCCGAGTTCGGTTCCCTCGAAGCCCAGGTCGACGAGGCCCGGCTCGGCGCGGAGCGCGACGCCGCGCGCATCGAGTGGCTGCGGGACACGGTGGAGCGCGTCGAGCAGCGGGCAGCGGAGGCGGAACGCCGGTCCGGTGAGCTGGAGAGCCGCAACGCCGAACTCGTCGCGCAGAACTCCGCGCTGGTGCAGCGCGCGCTGCGCAAGTACCGGACCGTCGTGGAGCGCGTCGCCCCGCGCGGCACCGCCCGCCGCGACGCGTACGAACTCGCCCTGGGTCGGCAGCCGGGTGCGGTCGTGGCCGAGCAGCCGCGGGAAACGGGGCCGGTCTCGGTGCCGCGCAGCGACGACCCGGTGGTCAGCGTGATCGTCCCGGTGCACGGCAAGTGGCCCTACACCCGGCAGTGCCTGCGGTTCCTGGCCGGGCACCTGGTGTCGGTGCCGTTCGAGGTGATCGTCATCGACGACGCGTCCCCGGACGACAGCGCGGTGCGGCTCGCGGCCTGCGAGGGCGTGCGGCTGGTGCGGGCCGAGCGCAACCTCGGCTTCATCGGCGCCTGCAACCTCGGCGCCGAGCACGCCCGCGGGCGGCACCTGTTCTTCCTGAACAACGACGCGGAGGTCACCGAGTCCTGGCTGGACATCCTGATGTCCACAATGGACTCCGATGAGCGGATCGGGCTCGTCGGCTCGAAGCTCGTCTACCCCGACGGCCGGTTGCAGGAGTGCGGCGGCATCGTCTGGTCCGACGGCACCGGCTGGAACCTCGGCCGCAACGGCGAACCGAACGCCTCCGAGCACAACGTGCTGCGCGACGTCGACTACTGCTCCGGCGCGGCGATCCTCGTGCGCGCCGACGTGTTCCGCGACGTCGGCGGCTTCGACACCCGGTTCGCGCCCGCCTACTACGAGGACACCGACCTCGCGTTCGCCGTGCGCGCCGCCGGATACCGCACCGTCGTGCAGCCGAAAGCCGTGGTCGTGCACCACGAAGGCGTCTCCAACGGCACCGACCTGTCCACCGGCGTCAAACGGCACCAGGAGCTCAACCGCCAGGTGTTCGCCGACAAGTGGCGGGACGCGCTCGCCGACCACCTGCCGGAAGCCTCACCGCGCAACCTGTGGCTCGCGCGGGAACGCGGCGAACGCGGCCACCACGGACCGCTCGTGCTGGTCAAGGACCACCAGGTGCCGCGCCCCGACTTCGACTCCGGCTCGGTGCGGATCCGCCGCGTGCTCGAACAGCTCGTGCAGCTGGGAGCGCGCGTCGTGTTCTTCCCCGGCAACCACGCCAAGCTGGAGCCCTACACCACCGAACTCCAGCAGGCCGGCGTGACGGTGCTGCCGGAACCGCAGCTGCAGCAGGCGTTCCTGGCCGAAGCGGGCAGCGAGATCACGCTCGCCGTGCTGTCCCGCCCGCAGGTCGCGTGGAGCCTCGTCGAAGAGCTGCGGACCTGCGCCCCGCAAGCCGTGATCGCCTACGACACCGTGGACGTCCACTTCCTGCGGTTGCAGCGCCAAGCGGCGCTGGCCGGGGAACAGGGAGAACCCGACGTGGAGAAGTCGTTGCGCCGCAAGGCCTTCGCCTCCCGCGAGATGGAACTCGGACTGGTGCGCTCCTGCGACGTCACCCTCGTCGTGTCCGAAGCGGAGCAGGAACTGCTCGGCGAACTCGTCCCCGAAGCCGACGTCCGGGTGCTGTCGAACGTGCACGACGTGCAGGACGGGACCGCGCACCCGCGCGGACGCCGCGACGTGCTGTTCGTCGGCAGCTTCGACCACCCGCCGAACCGGGACGCGGTGCTGTGGGCCGCGCGGGAGATCATGCCGCTGGTGCGCGAGCACTGCCCCGACGCGGTGCTGCACGTCGTCGGCTCCAACCCGACCGGCGAAGTGCTGGCGCTCGCCGGCGACGGCGTCGACGTGCACGGCTGGGTCCAAGACCTCGACGCGCTGTACGCGAACAGCCGCGTCACCCTCGCGCCGCTGCGCTTCGGCGCCGGGGTGAAGGGCAAGGTCGGGGAAAGCCTCGGACTCGGCGTGCCGGTCGTCGGAACCACGCTGGCGATGGAGGGCATGCACCTCAAACCGGAGCAGGACGTGCTCATCGCCGACGACGCGGCCGGCCTCGCGGAAGCCGCGGTGCAGCTGCTCACCGACGACGCGACCTGGTCCCGGCTGTCAGTGGCCGGAAAGGCGGGCATCGCCGCCCAATTCGGCCCGGACGTCTCCCGTGCCGCGCTGGCCGAACTCCTGGAGCTGAGCGCGGGGTCCTGAAGCCGGGGTCGACTCGGCGTGGGGGTCGGGTTCTAGAGCCGGGGTCGGCTTGGCGTGGGGGTCGGGTTCCCAAGCCTTCCCCGGTGTGGGCGTGTGGTTGCGGTGTTGCGCGGACCCGCGGAACCCCAACTCCCAACCCCCACACGACAAAACCGCGCAGCGGGCGGGCAAAACCACACCCGGCGAACGGACCGAAGACCGTGCCTCGCTGCAAAGCTGTGCAGTGGGCGGCGAAGCACACCTGCCTTGCGGCTGAAAGCCGTGCCTAGCGGCGAAGCCGTGCCGTGGACGAGCGGAGCGAAGTCTGCCTCGCGGCGAAGCCGTGCCTGTATGTGCGAAGCACATAGCCCACGTCGAAAAGCCGCTCACCGGCGGGTTCTCAGCGGCTTCCTCGCGAGGACAGCTTTTTTCCTCGTGGCGGAGCCACTTGGAAAAAAGATCCCGCAGCGAGG
>NZ_JBSFWJ010000128.1:0-9159 GCF_053592695.1 Saccharopolyspora sp. NPDC002578
TCTTCTCGCGAGGACGGCTTTTTCCCTCGTGGCGGAGCCACTCGGGAAAAAGATCCCGCAGCGAGAAGAACGCTGAGGTTCCGCCACCCGCCCCCGACTCACCCGGAGCAGGGGGACCTCAGGAGTCCAGGATCGTGCGTAGGCGGGTTAGCAGGTCTTCCCGGGAGGTGGCTCCGAGCCGCTGCTTGATCCGGCCGATGTGGTGCTCGACCGTCTTGGCCGAGATGAACAGCCGCTTGCCCACCTGCTTGTAGGTGAGGCCGGACAGGACCAGTTCGGCCACCTCCCGTTCGCGTTCGCTGAGGAGGTTCTGCTCGCCCTGCTCGCCGACCGACCTCGGCCGGGCGGGTTTGCCCTGCAGGGAGCGGGCGCATTCGAGCAGCGCCAGCATCGTCGGGCGGTCGGCGGTGCGCAGCGCGGCCTGGCCCGCGAGCCGGGCTCCGTCCCAGGTGAGCCCGGCCGCGTGCAGTCCGCGCGCGGCCTGCTCGGCCTGGTCCCGGTCGACCTCGCCGGCGAGCACGCCCAGCCAGGTCTTCGCGGCGGCGGCCATCGCGGCCGACATCGGGTTGTGCGCGGCCATCGCTTCCAGCGCCGCCACGTGCGTGCGGGCGCTGTCGGCGTCCTCGCTCACGACCGCGGCCTGCAGGCACTTCCACCGCAGCAGGCCCGACCACAGCGGCGGGTCGCCGAGCTCGCCGAGCAGGGCGAACGCGGCGCGCAGGTGCGGTTCGACCCAGTCCTGGTCGTGCAGCCGCGCGCAGGACACGGCGAGTTCGCCGAGCGCGAGCAGCCCGAACAGGTCCGCCGGGTGTTCGGCGATGGCCTGGCGGGCCCGGCCGCGCACCGCGTTCAGCGCGGTCGTGTCGTTGTCGCGGTTGGCGATCCCGGCTTCGATCGCGGTGGCCAGCAGCCGGTCCCGCGCCTGCAGCGAATCCGGCGAGCACACCGCGGCGTCCAGCGCGGTGCGGGCCGCGGGGGTGTCCCCGCGGGCCAGCGGGATCCACGCCGCGAGCAACCGGTGGCGCACCGCCAGCATCGGTCCGCCGCTGCCCGCTTCGATGGCACGCCCCACCACGGAGGACGCGACGTCGAGCTCACCGCAGTGCAGCGCCGCCAACGTCGCGATTGCCGCGGGCGTGTCCGGGACGAGGGTGGCGCCCCCGACCGGTTCGGCCAGCGACGCGGAGCGGGTCAGCTGGGACAGCGCGGTCACGGCGCTGCCGGTGATCGATTCCCGGAGCCCGTCGACGAGCTGGTCGGTCGAGCCGGACAGCGAGGTGGGCGGCCCGGGGTCGGTGACGGAGCCCAGCAGCCCTTCCGCTTCGGCCAGCCGTCCCGTGCCGATCAGCGACACGGCGGCGTAGGCGCGGTCGCCGGGCCAGCGCAGGTGCTCCGCCGACCAGCGGCACAGCTGCGCGGAGCGGGCCGGCAGCCCGCGGTGCGCGAGCACGCTCGCCGCGACCTGCACGCCCAGCGCCCGGTCCGGCACCGATTCGTCCACGATCACCGCGTCGGCCAGCCGCAGCGCCTCGTCGAAGTTCCCGGCGATCGCGGCGGCCCTGGCGCGGCGAGCGGCCAGCCGCGCGGGCGGGGTGCCCGCGGAGACGGCGGCGTCGAAGAACCGCGAGGCGAGTTCCGGCGCCTGCTCGGCCGCTTCCACCCCGGCCTGCTCGAACGCCTCGGCCAGCGCGTCGTCGGCGGTGGCGGCCGTTTCGGATTCCAGGAAGGGGCGCAGCAGCCCCAGCACCGGACGTCCCCGGTCGAGCTGCACGCGCACCAGCTTGCGCACGATCCGCAACCGCTGGTCGACGGGGGTGAGCAGCTGCACGGCCTTGCGGACCAGCGGCAGCAGCTCGTCGGAGCCGTCGGTCAGCCCGCTCGCCCGGATCGCCGACAGCGCGGGCACGACCGCGGCCGGGTCGAGTTCGAGCAGCCAGGCCAGCACGTCGGGGTGCGCGGCGGCGCCGACGGCGATCGCGGCGGCGCACGCGCGGCCTTCCGCCCCGAGGCCGTCGATCTCCTGCTGGACCTGCTCGACGACGCGCGACGGCACGCCGCGCCGGGTGAGGTCGTGCGGCGAGAGGTCGGCGAGCACGCCCTCCACGAGGCGCGGCACGCCGCCGGTCTGCGCCAGCAGCCAGTCCAGCCATTCGGCGGGCGGTTCGGAGCCGAGGCCGCGTTCGACGCGGGCGGCGAGGTCGTCCGGGGCGTACCCGGTCAGCACGACGGGCGGCGCGGTCCGGCCCAGGGCGTGCACGAGCTCGCTGAGCTCCGCGCCGCGCGGCCACGGCCGGTAGGCGACGATCAGCCGGGCCCGCGGGTGCCGGGTCAGTTCCCGCACGGCGCGCAGCGCGGAGTCGTCGAGCCGGTGCGCGTCGTCGACGATCACGGCGGTGGTCTCCGGGTCGACTCCGGCGGCGCTCGCCGAGACCGGTACTCCGGCGGCCCGGTAGGCGGCGGCGAGCTCGTCGAGCAGGGTGGTCTTGCCGCAACCGCCCGCCGCCTGCACGCCGACCTGCACCGGCGCGGCGGGGGCTTCCGCGATCGACTCCCACAGCCGCACGGCGCGCAGGCCGGTGACCAGGTCTGGGACGGTCGCTGTCGGGTGGTTCACAGGAATCCTCGGTTCACGGAGACCTCGTTTCACGGGTCACTCGGCAGGGGCACTCGGAGAGACGGGCGCGGGTGGTGCGGCTCAGCGCTGCTGGCTGGTGATCGGGCTGGCCGGTTGGGTGCCGCCCACGCCTTGCACGAGGGTCAGCACCAGGCCACCGATGATCAGCAGCGCCGCGGCGCTCAGCTTGAGGATCTTGAACAGTCGTTGCCGGTCTTCGTCCGGCGGTTCCAGGTACATCGGTTCGACCTGCACGGGCGGCCGGACGGGGGCTTCGCGCTCCGGTTCGCCGTCGATGACGTCCAGGCCGCCGGAGCCCAGACCTTCGACGCGCATCAGCACGCTCGTCTCCGCGACCGACGCGGCCTGATCGCTCACCGAGGACAGCACTCCGACGGCCGAGACCGCCGCGCCGCGGGCCGCGACGAGCTCCGGCGCGGCGTCGACCTGCGGGGTCCGTTCGAGCCGCTCGGCGACGAGCTGCTTGGCCATCGGGGTCCGCATCGTGCCGCCCGCGAGCACCAGCGCCGAGAGGTCCTCCGGGCTCACCGCCGCGGACTGCACGGCTTGCAGCAGCAGCTCCGGAACGCGTTCCAGGTGCGGGCGGGCCAGCTGTTCGTAGCGGGAGCGGGAGATCGCGAAGTCGGTGCGCAGGTTCGGCAGGTCCACGCGGACGGTCGTTCCCGGGTGGTGGGACAGAGCTTCCTTGGCCCGGACGCAGTCGGCGCGCAGCCCGGCGAGCGCGGCGCGGTGCTCGGGATCGGCCGGATCCATCGCGTCGAGCTGGGAGCCGAGTTCGGCCCGCAGGTGGGCGAAGACCTCGTCGTCGAGGTCCTGCCCGCTCGGGTGCCCGGAGTCCAACGAGGACCCGAGCACGTCGAAGCCGGGAGCGCGGCGGCGCAGCACCGTCGCGTCGAAGCCGGTGCCGCCCACGTTGGCGACCGCGACCGCGTCCTGCTCGGCGACCTGCTGCTTGCTCGCGTAGTCGAGCGCCACGGCCAGCGGTTCGGGCACCAGCGTGAGGTCGCGCAGGCCGAGACCCGCGAGCGCTTGGCGCACCAGGTGGCTGCGGAACGGTCCCCACGCCGCGCTGTGCGCGACGGTGATGTGCTCGGCCGGGTGGCCGAGCTGCTGGGCGACGTTGTCGGCGACCCACTCGACCACGGCCGCTACCAGTGCTTGCGCGGTGACGAACTCGCTGCCGACCAGCAGGGGGGCGTCGTCGCCGACCTGGCGGGTGAATCCGCGGACGACCCACTCGTGGTGGGTCAGTTCCTGCCTGCTCGCCGGTTCCCCGGCGACGAAGGAGCCGTCCTGGACTCGGCACAGCACCGTCGGAACGGTGTGCCCGGTGGAGCTCAGCGGCAGCGGGGTGGCCGCACCCCACCTGCCGCCTTGGCGCCGCGCGATGGCGGCGGAGGTGGCCGTGGCCCCGACATGGATCCCCAGGACGTAAGGCATGCAACCCCTTCCCGTGATCACCTTCCGGGTCATCGGACGGTACTCGGGCCGCACGGCCGGGGAAGTCCGGTCACGGGGTCGAGCCGACCGCCCGATGACACTCAGGGCGGTGACAACTTAGCGCGTGTCCGATCACAAAGCGCTGACGGATCCCCCCATGCGTCCCCTAACCGAGCCATGGACGCATCCCCTAATAGTGTTCGCACTCACTAGGAGTCGTACCCGATGGCCGCGAGCACAGCCCGCAGTAGCGTGCTCGCTGGGAGTGAGGGATCGGGCACGACCTTCACTCGGTCACACGTAACCGAGTTCCGCTGAGTCAGGAGAAAGCGTCATGATCCACTCTCAGCCGGATGATGCCCCGGATCGTGCCGAGACCCCCACTTCCAACCCGGGGGCGCAGGACGCGCCCGGCCAGCCGGACGGCCCGACGCTGTACGAGTTCCTGACGCGGCTCGTCACCAGCCCGGACGCACAGGCGGCCTTCGACGCTGATCCGCGCGCCACGCTGGATCACGCCGGACTCGGGGACATGAGCGCGACGGACGTGCTGCAAGCATCGTCGCTGGTGCTCGACTACGCGCCGGTCGAGATCGCGGATGAATACGGCCGCTCGCTCCAGAGCAGCGTCGAGAAGTTCGCCGCGAGCACCCAGCATGTCGCGATCAACGAATTGCATCCCGCACAGCCACACGAGCAAGAGATGGAACTGAGCATGCTGCCTCCGCACAACACCCCGGCCCCCTCCCCCGAAGCTCCCGCCGGTGACACCAACATCGACATCGAGCAGAACGACTCGCACAACCTGATCAGCGTGCACGACGTGCTCAGCGGCAACGACGTCGCCAACGGCGTCGGCAACGTCGTGGGTGACACCACCTCCGACGCCACCAACACGGTCGACAACACCGTCAACACCGTTGGCGACGTGACCGGCGACGTGACCGGCACCGTGGGCGACGTGACCGGCACGGTCGGCGACGTCACGGGTGCCGTGGGCGACGTGACCGGTGCCGTGGGCGACGTGACCGGCGTTGCCGGTGACCTGACCGGCGCTCTGCCCGCCGGTGCCCCCGCCGGGATCGAGGGTGGCGCCCTGTCCGGCGTCGCCGGTGGCGCGCTGGACACCGTGGGCGACGTGGCCGGCGGCGTGCCGGTCGCCGGTGACATCGCGGGCCCGGCCGTCGACACCGTCGGTGGCGTGGCCGGTGGCGCCGTGGGCACCGTCGAGGGCGTCGCCGGTGGAGCCGTCGACACCGTCGGTGGCGTGGCCGGTGGCGTCGTGGGCGGCCCGGTCGCCGACGTGACCTCCGCGCTGCCCGCGCCGGCCGACCTCCCGGTCGTCGGTGACGTGGCCGAGCAGCTGCCGGTCGACGACGTGGTCTCC
This sequence comes from Saccharopolyspora sp. NPDC002578, assembly GCF_053592695.1. NCBI lineage: Bacteria > Bacillati > Actinomycetota > Actinomycetes > Pseudonocardiales > Pseudonocardiaceae > Saccharopolyspora > Saccharopolyspora sp. NPDC002578. The sequence goes on from NZ_JBSFWJ010000128.1 coordinate 5,463, forward strand.
CACCTGCCGGCCCCGAGCGACCTGCCGGTCGTCGGCGACATCGCCGGCCCGGCCGTCGAGGACGTCGCGGGTGCGGCCACCTCGGCGCTGCCGCTGGACGGCCTGCTCTGATTCCAGGCCCCCGGGCTTGATCAAAGCGAATTGACCCGAAAGCCGGGTTCGCACTCCTCGTGCGAACCCGGCTTTCGCGTTACCACACCACAGTCCTGACACAAGTCACCCGCTCGGGTTTCTCTTCTGCCACTGAACGGTCCACAATCGCTCCTGTGATCGAGACGGCGATGGTGGAACTGATCGATCGCGCGACTGCCGAATGCGCCGAGCAGCAGCGCCCCGACCTGCACAACCGACTACGGCAGATCCGCACGCGCGTCCTGGACCCAGCCCAGCTCGTACTGGTCGTGGGAGAACCGAAGCAGGGCAAGAGCGAACTGATCAACGCGTTGGTCAACGCCGCCGTGTGCGACTCCGGCGAAGACGCCACCACGCTCGTGCCCACTCTGGTGCGCCATTCCGAGCACCCCACCGCCCAGGTGATCGAGCAGGAACCGACGAGCGGGCACGCCACCCTCGACCGGTTCCCGGTGCCCGTGGAGCAGGTGCGGGAACGCATCGACCAGGCCATCAGCAGCGGCAGGCCGGTCAGCCGCGGCGAAGTCGGCATTCCGCGCGCCGTGCTCAAGGACGGCCTGGTGCTGATGGACACGCCGGGCGTCGGCGCCACGTCCGCCACGCTCACCGCCCGCACGCTCGGCGTCGTCGCCGAAGCCGACGCGCTGCTGATCGTCTCCGACGCGACCCAGGAACTCACGCACAACGAGCTGAGCTTCCTGAAGAAGGTCACCAAGCTGTGCCCGAACGTGGCCGTCGTACAACCCAAAACAGACATAACGCCGCATTGGCGAAAAGTGGTGGAAGTCAATCAACGCCATCTCGCGGGCGCGGGCATCAACGCCAAGATCTTTCCGGTGTCTTCCACGATTCGGATGCAGGCGATGCACGCGAAAGACGCCACGCTCAACACCGAATCCGGATTTCCGCAGCTGGTCGAATACCTGCGCGGCGAAGCACTCGGGCAGCACGATCAACTCACCCGGCGGCTCGTGGCGCAGAACGTCGCCGACGCGGTCGACGAGCTCAGCGAAACGTTGAAAGCGGAACTCACCGGACAAAGTCCGCGAACCGCCGCGGAAACGCTGATCGAACTGGAAACCGCCCAACGCCGCTCCGAAGATCTGCGGCGGGTCACCGGGCGCTGGCAGAAGACGCTCAGCGACGGCGTCGGCGAAATGTTCGCCGACATCGAGTTCGACTTCCGGGAACGCAGCTGGGCCATCACCGGCCAGATCGCCGAGACGCTCGAAGAAGCCGACCCGGTGGTCGTGTGGGACGACTTCGTGGAGTGGCTCGACAACGCGCTCATGACCGCCATCGAGGAGAACTTCGCCTGGCTCGAAGGACGCCGCGAGCAGCTGCGCGACCGGGTCACCGACGAATTCCTGCGCGAGCACCCCAGCATGCGCCCGCAGATCGAGCAGGTGTCCATCCCGGACCCGTTCGACCAGGTCACGCCGTTGAAGAAACCCAGCAACGGCACCTACAAGCAGCTCGACCAGGTGCTCACCGGGCTGCGCGGCTCCTACGGCGGCGTGCTCATGTTCGGCCTGATCACCAGCATGGCCGGGTTGCCGCTGATGAACGTCGTGTCCATCTCCGCGGGCCTGCTGCTGGGCAGCCGCAGTCTCAACGAGGAGAAGGACGCCCGGCTGCGCCGCCGCCAGGCCGAGGCCAAGACGACCGCGCAGCGCTACGTGGAGCACGTCGTGTTCCACGTGAACAAGGAGGCCAAGGACGCCATCCGGGCCACGCACCGCGCGCTGCACCAGCACTTCACCCAGCTCACCGAGGAAGCGCAGTTGGAGATCAGCAAGGACATCCAGAACATCAAGCGCGTCGCCGAGCGCAGCGCCGTCGACCGCGAGGACCGGGCCCGCGAGATCCGCCGGAAGCTGGAAGAGCTGGCGCTGCTGCGCAGGCGCGCCGGGATGCTGACCGCGAACCGCATCACCGCGGCATGAGCAGGCCGGACACCCCCCAGGACGGCCTGCTGGAGCGGTCCCGCGCGCTGCTGATCCGCACGATGACGTTCTACCGGGACGACCCGCGCACCTCGGCCTGGCTGCGCGGGCGGCTGGAACGGCTCGAGCAGCCGCTGCGCATCGCGGTCAGCGGGCGGGTGAAGTCCGGGAAGTCGACGCTGATCAACGCGTTGGTGGGCCAGCACCTCGCGCCGACCGACGCCGAGGAGAGCACCCAGGTCAACACGTTCTACCAGTACGGGCCGGAACCCCGGATCACCGTGCACACCCCGCACGGGGCGGTGCAGAACGTGCCGGTGACGACGCTGGACCCGAGCACGATCCGCGACCTGCAGCGCTGGCGCCCGGACGAGGTGTCGCGACTGGTGATCGAGGCCCCCGCGCCGGGCCTGCAGGCCATCACGCTGCTGGAGACGCCCGGGGTGTCGTCCTCGGCGATGCAGGACACGGGCCGCTCGGCGCTCGCGCAGATCCTGTCCGAGGCGGACGCGCTGCTCTACCTGACGCGCTACCCGCAGCAGACCGACGTGCAGTTCCTGCAGTCGGTGCACGAGTTGCAGCTCGCGCGGCGCGCGCCGATCAACACGATCATCACGTTCTCCCGCGCCGACGAGATGGGCAACGGCGGCAGCGGCGCAGTGGCGGCGGCCGAGCGGATCGCGCTGCGGTTCCGCGACGAGCCTGCGGTGCGGTCGTTCACGCAGTACGCGATCCCGGTGATCGGGCTGCTGGGGCAGGCCGCGGCCACGTTCACCGAGGCGGACCTCGCCGCGCTGGTGGCGTTGCGGCAGTTGCCGGAGAAGGCGTTGGAGACGCTGCTGCTGTCCTCCGACCGGTTCTCGAACAACCCCACGCCGGAATCGGTGCCGCCGAGCGTGCGCCAGGACCTGATGAACCGCTTCGGGCGGTTCGGCCTGGCCCAGGCGTTCACCGCGCTCGGCGAGGGCATCACGGACCACAAGCGGCTGAGCGCGACGCTGCTGGAGGCGAGCAGGCTCAACGACCTGCAGGAAGCGGTGCACCAGCAGTTCATCGAACGCCAGGACGCGCTGCGGGCGCGGTCGGTGCTGCTGGCGGTGGACATGGTGCTGCGGGCGAACCCGCGGCCCGGCGTGCAGCAGCTGCGCGGGGAGTTCGAGCGGCTGCTGTCGAACGCGCCGGAGTGGGAGGAGATGCGGCTGCTGTCGGCGTTGCAGTCCGGTCAGCTGAGCTTCCCGCGCCCGCTGCAGAACGACGCGCGGCGACTGCTGGGGTCGCACGGCCCGGGCGCGGCGGCCCGGCTCGGCCAGGAACCGGACACCCTGGAGTCGATCTTGGCGGACGAGGCGGGCGCGGCGCTCGCGCGGTGGCGCGACCAGGCGGTGAACCCGCTGCACGACCGAGCCCACCGCGACGCGGTCCGCGTCGTGCTGCGCAGCTGCGAACGGCTGATCGCGTCCCGAGTCCAGCCCTGAGAACCTGCCCGTGAGCTTGACCTTCCAGGTGAGCGGCGCCGTTGATCGTTGTCCTGTCAGCGGCGAAGCCGCTGAGCAGCGACCAGCTTGAGCAAGCCGAACACCCGCGGGTTCTCAGTCGTCTTCTCGCGAGGACAGCTTTTT
>NZ_JBSFWJ010000129.1:0-8785 GCF_053592695.1 Saccharopolyspora sp. NPDC002578
CCTCGCGAGAGACCGACTGAGAACCCGCCGGTGGTCGGCTTTGTGACGTGGGCTATTCGCTGCGCGAATACAGGCACGGCTACGCCGCAAGGCAGGCTTGCTTCGCAGCCCCAGGCACGGCCTTCGGCCGCGAAGCAGGCGGGACTTCGTCCGCCCACTGCACGGCCTTCGGCCGCGAGGCGGGCTTCGCTTCGCTTGGCCTTCTGGGTTGCGGTGGTGGTAGGTGTTCGTGCGGTGCGGGATCTAGCTGGTCCCGCACCGCACTCCTGTGTCAGGACGTCGTCTGGTCGATCCAGTCGGCGTAGGCGGTGACGTCGGTCCAGATTCCGGGGCCGGTACCGCAGAGCGGGCTCTCGTCGCCGTCGCGGCTGGTCGCGCCGATCAGTTCCCAGCGTCCCGGTTCGCCCTTGAGCTGCGGGCCTCCGGAGTCGCCGTTGCAGCCCTGCGCGTTCTCGGTGGGGCTGTCGGTGCACAGCTCGGTGGCCCCGTCGAAGTCGGCGCACCGGTCGTCGGCGACGAGCTCGGTGTCCAGCTCCTGCAGCCGCGTCGGCAGCTCGGGGCACTGCTCCCGGTCGTCGCACGTGACGCCCCAGCCGATGATCCGCGTCGGATCGCCGGGGGCGCCGGAGTCCGCGGCCAGCGAGATCGGCTGCTGCTCGACGGGCCGGTCCAGCCGCACCAGCGCCACGTCGTCACCGGGCGCGGCCTGGTCGTAGCCGGGGTGCACGACGAGCTCGGCGACTCCGGTCTCCGCCCCGCCGGTCGTGCGGTCCCCGCTGCCGATGCGGGTCGTGACGTCCTCGGGTTCCACGGCGGCGGCGCAGTGCGCCGCGGTCACCACCCAGTCCGGCCGGATCAGCGATCCGCCGCAGAAGTGCTGGCCCTGCTGCTGCAGGGACACCATGAACGGGTATTCCTCCGTGGCGTCGTGGCCGCCGACGACCGCCGGGCCCGCCTCCGCGGCGACCGCCGTCGGTGCCAGCGCCGCCGCGAGCGCCAACGCTCCCAGCGCCCCGACCGCCGCCGACCGTCCCCTTCGGACTCGACGGGCCGGGCCGATCCGTTGTTCGGTCATGCAGTGCTCCTCGCATCGCGCTGATCTCCTTGCGGAACACGACGCTATGGATCAACGCGGCCCGGCGGATCGGCCGATGAGCCGACGAGGAGTACGACTTACGGTCACCGCACGACGATCCGCGACAAGACACTCGCACGCGGTGACCTCCGCAGGACGACGACCGGTCCCCGTGCGGTTCCGATGCGCGAGCCCGGCCTCGGCGGTCGCCGCGCAGGGTCAGAGCGGCAGGTCCAGTTCACCACCGGTCGCGGCGGACAACGCGTCCCGCATCGCGGCCCGTGGCGCGGGACGACCGGTGAACAGCTCGACCTGGCCGAACGCCTGGTGCAGCAGCATGTCCAGTCCGGTCGCGAGCCGGCCGCCCGCGGCGGAGACGGCGCTCGCCAGCGGAGTCGGCCACGGGTGGTAGATCACGTCCAGCACGCACGCCGCCCGCGCCAACGCCGACACGTGCGGATCCGCCGCACCGGCGGGCAACGTCGACACCAGCACGTCCACTTCGGACGCGGCGGCGTCCAGGTCGATCGAATCGAGCCGCTGCACCGAGACCCGCAGGCCCACGTGCTCCGCGGTCAGCACCACGTCCCCGGCCCGCGCCGGTTCGCGGACCGCGAGCGTCACATCGGTGAGCCCGAGCTCCGCGAACGCCGCCATCGCCGCCGCCGCGGTACCACCCGCGCCGAGCAGCAACGCCCGGCTGCCACCGGTGAACCCGCCCGCGGCGCGCAACGCCCCCGTCACCCCGTCGACGTCGGTGCAGTCCGCGGACCACTCCCCCGACGCCAGCCGGGTCAACGTGTTCGCCACGCCCACCGCGGCCGCCCGCTCGGTGACCTCCTTCGCCAACCCGAGAGCGGCGCGCTTGCCGGGCATCGTCACCGACAGGCCCGCCCACTCCGGGCCGAGCCCGCCGATCAGCTCGGCGAGCCCGTCGGCGTCCCGGTCGAACCGCTCGTAGGTCCACCCGGTCAGCCCGAGCTCGCGGTACGCCGCGCCGTGCAGCACCGGGGACAGCGAGTGGCCGATCGGGGAACCGACCACCGCCGCCTTGCGGGCCGCTGGATCAGAACGCGCCACGTTGCTGCGCCTCGGTGATGTAGCGGTCGTGCTCGGCCATCGTCGTGGCGAAGCAGGACGTGCCGTCCGGGTAGCACTTCACGAAGTACACCCAGGTTCCGTCGGCCGGCTTCTCCGCCGCCGTCACCGCCGCCTTGCTCACCGTGGAGATCGGCGTCGGCGGCAGGCCGTAGTTCTGGTAGCTGTTGTACGGCCCCGGCCGCTGGCGGTCCTCCGACTTGGTCAGCAGCGTCGGCTTGTCCAGCGGGTAGTTGATCGTCGAGTCGAACTGCAGGCGCATCTGCGGGTCGGTGGTGCGGTTGTAGATCACCCGCGAGACCTTGTCGAAGTCCCGCTCGATGCCCTCGCTCTGCACCAGCGACGCGATGGTCAGCAGCTCGTACGGGGTGCGACCGGTGCTGTCGGCGGCCTGCGGCAGCCCCGCCGCCTCCAGCAGCGCAGCGGACTTCGTCACCACCTGGCGCAGCACCTCTTCCGGCGGTTCGCCCGGCTTCACGTCGTAGATGCCCGGCATGATCAGCCCTTCGAGGCGCCGCTCCGGCTCCGCCTTCGACGCGCCCTCGATGGCCCACTCCGGCACGCCCAGCGAAGCCAGGTCCGCGGAACCCGCCGCGGCGTGCATCTGCTCCGAGGTCGTGCACTGGCTCTCATCACCGGTGCAGGTCGCTTCGGCCAGCTTGGTGAGGATGCCCGGCGTCTTGCCGCCGTCCGGGCTGAGCTGGTCCTCCAGCCGCTGCCCGCCGCGCACCTCGATGCGGCCGGTCTTCGCCTCGGCGGACAGGATGTGCCCGACCGCGGCGGAGCCGGACATCTTCGACTTCATCAGGTAGAAGCCCGGCTGGATGCTGTTGATCTGCTTGTTCTCCGCGGCCGCCTTGGTGAACGCCGTCGACGACGCCACCACATCGGCCTTGGACAGGGTCTGCGCGATGTGGCTGACGGTGTCACCGGAGGAGACCTCCACGACCACCTCGCCGGTCCCCGCGCCCTCGTAGTCGTCGTAGGACCCGATTTGCAGTATCTGCATGGCGCCGTACACCACGCCTCCGCCCACCAGCAGCAGGACCAGCAGTCCGGCCAGGGCGGTCACCGAACCGCGTCGTTTCCGGCGGCGCAGTTGGGCCCGCTGCTCGCGGGCCTCCCTGCGGCTGCGCCGGGGCGGCTCGCCCGCGTCGTCCGCGAACAGGCCGAGATCGTCGCTCACGAAAGGTCCTCTCAGGTGGTCTGCGACCGGGCGTCAAGCCATGCCTGCAAGATCTCCACTGCGGCGGCTTGGTCGACCACGGCGCGCTGTCGCTTACCGCGAACCCCCCGTTGGGAGAGCATGCGGCTCGCGGTGACCGTGGTCAACCGTTCGTCGTGAAAGCGCACCGGGATCGGGGCGATCCTGGTGGCCAGGGCTTCGGCGTAGGAATGCGCCGAATCCGCGGCACTGCCGTGCCGTCCTGCGAGCGTCTTCGGCAGGCCGATCACGACCTCGACCACCTCGTGCTCGGCGATCAGGCGCACCAGCTCCGTCAGATCGCTGCCCGCGTCCTCATCGCGCTGGAGCGTCACCAACGGCGTCGCCAGCATCGGGGACGGATCGGTCAGCGCGACGCCGACGCGCACCGCGCCGACGTCCACACCGATCCGGCGTCCCGCTCCGGGGTCCGGGGCGTCGGCGGCCGGGCCGACGCCCCGATTACCTGAAGTCACCCCTGGACCGCCTTGTCCAGTTCGCGGTGCAGCGCGCCGATCGCGGCCGTCACGCCCGCCGGGTTCGTCCCGCCGCCCTGGGCCATGTCGGGCTTGCCGCCGCCACGGCCGCCGACCTCCGCGGCGAACGAGGGCACCAGCTTGCCCGCGGCCAGGCCGAGGTCCCGCGCGGCGTCGTTGACGCCGACGACGAAGGAGACCTTGCCTTCCGAGGGCTCCGCGGCGAACAGCGCCACGACCGCCGGGCGGCCGGTGAGCCTGCCGCGGATCTCGCCCGCCAGCGCGCGCAGCCCGCCGCCGTCCACGCCGTCCGGGACCTGCTCGGCGACCAGGCTGACGCCGTGCACGTCGCTCGCGCGGCCGGCGAGTTCGCCCGCCGAGGACAGCACCTGCTGCACGCGCAGCTGCTGGAGTTCCTTCTCCGCGCCGCGCAGCCTGCTGACCACACCGGCGATGCGCTCCGGCAGTTCCTCGGCCGGGACCTTGAACTGCTCCGCGAGCTGGGTGACCAGCAGGTGCTCCTTGCTGATGTGGCGCATCGCGTCCATGCCGACCAGCGCCTCGACCCGGTGCACGCCGGACCCCACCGAGGAGTCCGCGACGAGCTTGACCACGCCGAGCTGGCCGATGCGCCCCACGTGGGTGCCGCCGCACAGCTCCCGCGAGTAGTCGCCCATGTCGACCACTCGCACCTGGTCGCCGTACTTCTCGCCGAACAGCGCCATCGCGCCGAGCTCCATCGCCTTGTCCATCGTCGTGGTGTACGACGAGACCTCGACGTCGTTCTGCAGGTAGGAGTTGACCTCTTCCTCGACGCCGCCCAGCACGGAGGCCGACACCGAGCTGGGCGCGGTGAAGTCGAAGCGCATCCGGCCCGGCGAGTTCAGCGAACCCGCCTGCGCCGCGCGCTTGCCGTAGGCACCGCGCACCGCGGCGTGCACCAGGTGCGTCGCGGAGTGCGAGCGCTCGATGGCGCGGCGACGGTCGCGGTCCACACCGGCTTCCAGCATGGTGTCCACGCCCAGCTCACCGGAGACGACCTTCGCGCGGTGCACGAACAGGCCGGGCACCGACCGCTGCACGTCCGAGACGCGCACCTCGACGCCGGGGCCGACCAGGGTGCCGGTGTCGGCGATCTGGCCGCCGCCCTCCGCGTAGAACGGGGTGCGGTCGAGCACCAGCTCCACCTCGGTGCCCGCTGCGGCCGACTTCGCCGGGGCGCCGTCGACGAGCAGCCCCAGCACCCGGCTCTGCGACTCCAGGTCGGTGTAGCCGATGAACTCGGTGGTGCCGTGCTGGTCGAGCAGCGTCCGGTACGTCGAGAGGTCGCCGTGGCCGGTCTTGCGCGCCTTCGCGTCCTCCTTGGCGCGGCGGCGCTGCTCGCCCATCAGCTCGCGGAAACCGTGCTCGTCGACCGACAGGCCCTGCTCGGAGGCCATCTCCAAGGTGAGGTCGATGGGGAAGCCGTAGGTGTCGTGCAGCTGGAACGCCTTCGCGCCGGGCAGCTGGGACGCACCGGACTTCTTGGTGTCGGCGACGGCCACGTCGAAGATCTTCGAGCCGGCGGTGAGCGTCGTCAGGAACGCTTCTTCCTCGTTGCGGATCACCGAGTCGATGCGCTCGAAATCGGTGCGCAGCTCCGGGTACGCCGGGGCCATCGCGTCCCGCACGACCTGGGTGAACTCGCCCAGCACCGGTTCCTGCACGCCGAGCAGCCGGGTGGAGCGCACGATGCGGCGCAGCAGGCGGCGAAGCACGTAGCCGCGCGCCTCGTTGCCGGGGGTGACGCCGTCGCCGACGAGCATCACGCCGGAACGGGCGTGGTCGGCGATCACGCGGAACCGCACGTCGTCCTCGTGGTTCGCGCCGTAGCGGCGGCCGGAGAGCTCCTCGGCCTTCGCGATCACCGGGCGCACCAGGTCGGTCTCGTAGACGTTCTCCACGCCCTGCAGCAGGCACGCCACCCGCTCGACGCCCATGCCGGTGTCGATGTTCTTCGTGGGCAGCTCACCGAGCAGCGGAGCGCCCTTCTTCGGGCTCTCCTCACCCCGGATGTCCTGCATGAACACCAGGTTCCAGATCTCGATGTAGCGGTCCTCGTCGACGTTCGGACCGCCCTCGACGCCGTAGGCGGGGCCGCGGTCGTAGTAGATCTCCGAGCAGGGGCCGCCGGGACCGGGCACGCCCATGTCCCAGTAGTTGTCCTCCGCGCCGCGCACCTGGATGCGGGCCGGGTCGATGCCGGTGGTGTTGCGCCACAGCGCGGCCGACTCGGTGTCGTGCTCGTAGACGGTGACCCACAGGCGTTCGGGGTCGATGCCGTAACCGCCCTCGGCGACCGAGGAGGTCAGCAGCTTCCACGCGTGCTCCATGGCGCCTTCTTTGAAGTAGTCGCCGAAGGAGAAGTTGCCCGCCATCTGGAAGAACGTGTTGTGCCGGGTCGTCTTGCCGACCTCGTCGATGTCGCCGGTGCGCACACATTTCTGGATGCTCGTCGCGCGCGGGTACGGCGCCGGGGCGTCACCGAGGAAGTACGGCTTGAACTGGACCATCCCCGCGTTCACGAACAGCAGGGTGGGGTCGTCGAGGATCAGGGAGGCACTGGGCACCACGGTGTGGCCGGTGCTGCGGAAGTGCTCCAGGAAGCGGCTGTGGATCTCGTGGGTCTGCACGGTGGTTCCTTCGAAGGGTGCTGCGGAGTCGGGGGCGGGGCTGCGGCGGGACGTGGCAGGCGGGGCGTTCGGGGAACCGGAGCAGTTCGCGACCGGTGAGCCGGCGCGGACGGACCGGTTCCCCGGAACGCCCGCCGTTCAGCGTTCCGCCCGGCGAGCTCGCCGAGCCGGTGCGCGCACACCATCACCGGCCGGGCGCCCCCGGCCGTCCGCCGGGCGAGCGTCGATCGCGTCGGTGTCGAACCTCCGCCGCGGCATCGAGGTGCCGTCGACGACGTCCTGCAACTCCTGCTCACGCTCGCTCATCCCGGCGCGCACGTCCGCGCCGAACGAGCCCACGGCACCCGCGAGCTCGCGCATCGCACCGCCGAGCTGCTCGGCAGCGCCGCTCGGGGTCGCCTTGCGGGCGGTCTCGTTGACCTTGCGGGTCAACGCGATACCGGCCGCGATTCCGGCCCCGAACCAGAACATCCGCCTCACTTGCGTCCTCCCTTGCGGCGGGAGTGCTTGCCCCACGGCTCTTCCTTGCGCTTGCGGCGAGCTCGCAGAGCCTTGCTCACCCCGTACGAGAAGGCCGCGGTCTTCACCAATGGGCCACCCAGTGTAGCCGTGAACAGCGACGACAACGCCGAGACGTTGCCGCTGACCGTCTTGGCGTTGGCGGTGATGCCGTCCACCCGTTCCAGCTGGGTGTTGACGTGCGTCAGCGTCGAGTTGGCCCCGGTGAAGATCGGGTCGGTGTTCTCGTGCGCCTTGCGGATCGCGACGGTCGCCTCGTCCAGCGTTCGGCCGAGCTTGACCAGCGGGATCGCCAGCAGCACGACCAGCAGCACGAACGCGCCCGCGACGATCAGCGCGGCGATCTGCGTGGGCGTCACGTGCCCTCCCGGTTTCCACGTGGTTTTCCTGCCACCGGCAAGGATTCACCGGTGTCTTGATCGCGCGCCAGGTTACCGTGCCACCCCGCGGCGGGCGCTTCCGGTGCGTCGGCGCGTCCGGCGGTCAAGCCTCCACCGGGGTGACCGGGCCGTTCCCCGTGAGGACGCCGACCACGTTGCGTGCCGCCAGTTCGGCCATCGCCGTGCGCGTCTCCACCGTCGCGGACCCCAAGTGGGGGATGAGCACCGCGTTCTCCAGCTCCAGCAGTCCGGGGTGCACCGCCGGTTCCTGCTCGAACACGTCCAGCCCGGCCGCGGCGATCCGGCCCGCGCGCAGCGCCTCGGCCAGCGCCGCCTCGTCCACGACGGGGCCGCGGCTGGTGTTGACGAGCACCGCGGACGGTTTCATCGTCGCCAGCGCCGCCGCGTCGATCAGGTGCCGGGTCTGCTCGGTGAGCGGGCAGTGCAGCGACAGCACGTCCGCTTCGCGCAGGAGCTCGTCCCTGGTCAGGTACCGGGCGTCGAGTTCGGACTCGACGTCGGCGGCCACCCGGCGGCGTCCCGAGTACGCGATCCGCATGCCGAACGCGCGCGCCCGGCGCGCCACGGCCTGCCCGATCTCACCGAGGCCGATGATGCCGAGCGTCTTGCCCTGCAAGCCGGTGCCCAGCATGAACCCGAGGTGGAAGAACCACGGCTCACCGGAGCGGATCAACCGCTCGGCCTCGCCGAGCCTGCGGGTCGCCATCAGCAGCAGCGCGAACGCGAGATCGGCGGTGGCGTCGGTGAGCACCCCGGGCGTGTTCGTCACGGTGACGCCTCGCGCGGCCAGCGCGGGCACGTCGAGGTTGTCGTAGCCCACGGCCACGTTCGCCACGACCTTCAGCTGCGAGCCGGCCGCGTCGGCGACCGCACCGTCCACCTGATCGCCGAGCATCGTCACGAGCCCGTCGGCCCCCGCCACGACCTCCCGCAGCTCCGCGGGGTCCAGCGCCTGATCCCGCTCGCACACGTGCACCTGCCCGGCGCCGCGCAGCAACTCCACGGCCGCCTCGGGAACGTTGCGGGTGACGACGATGCGCACAGCTGACTCCTGACTACTTCAAGTCGTTCTCACAGCACCCGACACCCGGGCGCTCGAATAACCTTCATCCTCACCCAACCAGCGGCGAAGACGTGCCTTAGGCGGCGAAGCACGCCTGCCTGGCGGCGAAGCCGTGCCTGCATGTGCGAAGCACATAGCCCACGTCAAAAAGGTGACCACCTGCGGGTTCTCAGCGTCCTTCTCGCGAGGACGGCTTTTTCCCTCGTGGCGGAGCCACTCGGGAAAAAGATCCCGCAGCGAGAAGGACGCTGAGGGTCCGCCAAATGACCACCAGAGC
>NZ_JBSFWJ010000130.1:0-8452 GCF_053592695.1 Saccharopolyspora sp. NPDC002578
AACGGTCGCGCAGCTGGCGCATCTCGCGCTCGCCGCCCTCCTTGACCTTCCCCCGAGTGGCTCCGCCACGAGGGAAAAAGCTGTTCTCGCGAGGAAACCGCTGAGAACCCGCTGCGGTGCCGGTTGCTCAAGCTGGTCGCTGCTCAGCGGCTTCGCCGCTGACAGGACAACGACGAACAACGCACCTGGGAAGCCGAGCCAGGCGGTGAGGTTTCGCCTCCCGGGTGCAGCGGTGCAGTGCAGCGGTGCCGCTCAGAGTTCGCCGAGCGTGCCGCTGATCCTGCGCAGCACGCGCAGGGAGCCGACCGTTCGGACCTCGTCGTAGTTCCCGCTGTCGAGCGCGCGGCGGTAGATCCGGTACGGCGCTCGGCCCCCGTCGGCGGGGTCGGGGAACACGTCGTGGATGACCAGCGCCCCGCCCGGCGCGACCCACGGCGCCCAGCCCTCGTAGTCGGTGTTCGCGGCGGCGTCGGTGTGGCCGCCGTCGATGAAGACCAGGTTCAGCGGGCTACGCCAGATCGCGGCGGTCGAGCGGGAGCTGCCGACGATGGCGATGACCTCGTCCTCCAGCCCGGCGCCCGCGATGGTGCTGCGGAACTCGCCGAGGGTGTCGAGCTTGCCGACCTGCGGGTCGACCAGGTCCGGATCGTGGTACTCCCAGCCTGGCTGGTGCTCCTCGGAGCCCCGGTGGTGGTCGACGGTGACGACGCGACCGCCGGTGGCGCGGGCGGCGGCGCCGAGGTAGATCGTCGACTTCCCGCAGTAGGAGCCGACTTCCAGCGCGACGCCGGTGCCGAGGAAGTCGATGGCGGCGCGGTGCAGGGCGAGGCCTTCGTCGGCGGGCATGAAGCCGATCGCCTGGTCGGCCTTGGCCGCGAGGTCCGGCGGGATCGCGTGCTCCGCGCTCGGGCTGTCGGCTGGCGTCGGTGCGGTCGGTGTCACTGGGTTCCTCTCACGTCCGGATGTCGGCCCGAGCCTACGCAGAATTCCCCTGGCTTAGGTAGAACGTGTTCTATTATTCTGCGGTTCCGCGGACAGGGGAGGCGTCATGCCGATCGCGATCACCGAAGTGCAGCGGGACCTGCGGGAGTCGGTCCGGGCCTGGGCGGAGAGCTCCGGCCCCGACGTGCGGGCGGGGGAGGAGCCCGGTGCGCGGTGGAAACCGGATCGCGCCTGGGCGGAGCTCGCCGAGCTGGGCGTGTTCGCCATCGCGGTGCCGGAGCGCGCGGGCGGCGCCGGCGGCGGTGTGGCCGACCTCGCGGCGGCGCTGGAACCGGTGGCCGAGTCGTTGCTCACAGGGCCGGTGCTGTCGACCTGCGCGGCGGGCGTGCTGCTCGGCCGGGCGGGTGGTGACGGCGAGCTGCTGCGGTCGCTGGCCGCCGGTGAGCTCCCCGTCGCGGTGGCGAGCGAGGTCGGAGATCTGTCGGCGGACCAGGCCCCCGGCGGCGGCCTGGTCGTGTCCGGCGCGGTCGACCCGGTGCCCTCCGCGCCGGACGCCTCGCACCTGCTGCTGGGCGCGCGCGGGCCGGACGGCCGGGAACGGTGGTTCCTGGTCGACGCCGAGAGCCCGGGGCTGACCGTCGAAGCCCGCCGGGCCCTCGACTTCTCCCGTTCCCTGGGGCGCGTCGAACTCGTCGACGTCGCGATCCCGGACGACGCACTGCTGCCGGAGCTGAGCACGGCGGACGTCCGCGACGTGCTGGTGACCGCCGCCGTGGCCGAAGCCTCCGGCGTCGCCGGGTGGTGCCTGCGCACCGCCGTCGAGCACGCCCGCACCCGCGAGCAGTTCGGGCAGCTCATCGGGACCTTCCAAGCGGTCAAGCACCTGTGCGCCGAGATGCTCTGCCGGACCGAGCAGGTCGCGGCGCTCGCCTGGGACGCCGCGCGCACGCTCGACGAGGACCCCGGCCAGCACCCGCTGGCGGCGGCAGCGGCCGGAGCGGTCGCGCTGGACGCGGCGGTGGACACCGCGAAGGACTGCGTGCAGGTGCTCGGCGGCATCGGGTTCACCTGGGAGCACGACGCGCACCTCCACCTGCGGCGGGCCCTCGCGCTGCGGCAGTGGCTCGGCGGCGGCTCCGCCTGGCGGGCTCGCGCGGCCGAGCTGGCGCTGGGCGGCGCCCGGCGGCGGCTCGGCGTCAGCGGTGAACTGCCCGCCGACGTCGCGGCCCGGCGGCCGGAGGTCCGCGCCTTCGTCGAGGAGCTCGCCGCCTCGCCCGACGAGCAGCGCCGGGAACGGCTCTACGCCTCGGGATACCTCGCCCCGCACTGGCCGGAGCCCTACGGGCTCGCGGCGGCTCCGGGGGTGCAACTGCTCATCGACGAGGAGCTGCGCGCCGCCGGGGTCGCACGGCCCGACCTGATCATCGGCGGCTGGGCGGTGCCCACGCTGCTGGAGCACGGCACCGCCGAACAGCAGGAGCGGTTCGTGCGCCCCACAGCCCTGGGGGAGATCACCTGGTGTCAGCTGTTCAGCGAACCGGGCGCGGGGTCGGACCTCGCGGGGCTGCGCACGCGCGCGGAACGCGTGGACGGCGGCTGGCGGTTGCACGGCCAGAAGGTGTGGACGTCGATGGCCCGGCAGGCGCACTGGGCGATCTGCTTGGCCCGCACCGATCCCGAGGTGCCCAAGCACCGGGGGATCACCTACTTCCTGGTCGACATGGCCGCTGACGGCATCGAGATCCGCCCGCTGCGGGAGATCACCGGCGAGGCCGTGTTCAACGAGGTGTTCCTGGACGGCGTGTTCGTCCCCGACGAGCAGGTGGTCGGAGCGCCCGGTCAGGGCTGGCGGCTGGCGCGCACCACGCTGTCCAACGAGCGGGTCGCGATGAGCGGCGGCTCGGCGCTCGGCGAGGACGTGGAGGCGCTGCTGGCGCTGGCCCGCGAGCGCGGCGTCCGGCCGGGATCAGCGGAGCACGAACGCCTCGGCGCACTGGTGGCGGAGGGGCTGTCGGTCTCGCTGCTGCGGTTGCGGGCGACGCTGCTGAGCCTCAACGGCCGCGATCCGGGCGCGCAGTCCAGCGTGGAGAAGCTGGTGGGCGTGCGGCACCGGCAGGACGTGGCCGAGGCAGCGCTCGACGTGCTCGGTCCGGAGGGTGCCGCCGCCGACGGCGTGGCCGCGGATCCGACGCGCGAGTTCCTGCTCACCCGCTGCTTGAGCATCGCCGGTGGCACCACGCAGATCCTGCGGACCGTTGCGGCGGAACGGATTTTGGGCCTGCCGCGCGGGTGAGCCCGCCCGTTTTCGCTTCCGCGGCCGGTCGTGCGGTCTTGCGGACGACGCCGATCGCGGCTAGAACTAGAACAAGTTTCATTCTTGTTCGTTCGGGACGACACGGGGAGCCGGTGTGGAGTTCGCGCTCGATGACACGCAGCAACCCTTGCGGGAACTGGCATCCGAGGTGCTGACCCGGGAACGGGACCGCGCGCGGAGTGCCGGCGCGGACGCGGGAGGTGGAACCGGTTCGCAGGAGGCGCTGTGGAAGGCGCTCGCGACGGCGGGGCTGCTGTCGATCGCCGTCCCGGAGCGGCTCGGCGGCGCGGGACTCGGCCCGATGGAGACCGCCGTGGTGCTGACCGAAGTGGGACGGCACGCCGCCGACGTGCCCGCGCTGGCGACCCTGGCGTTCGGCGTGCTGCCGGTGGTGCGCCACGGCACCGCCGAGCAGCAGGACCGGCTGTTGCGCGACGTGGACTCCGGGCAGGTGCTCACCGCGGCGCTCAGCGAACCGTCGGCACCGCTGACCGCGGCACCGCGCACCTCGGCTCGCCGGGACGGCGCCGGATTCCTGGTGTCCGGCACCAAGACCGACGTCCTCCACGCCGACCTCGCGCGGGAGATCCTCGTTCCGGTCGCGCTGGACGACGGCACGACCGCCGTCGCCCTGGTCCGCCCGGACGCGGACGGGCTCGTGGCGGAGGCCGCGCCGATGTCCGGCGGCACGGGCTGGACGCTGCGCTTCGACGCGGTGCGGGCGGAACGGCTCGGCGGCGCCGACGCGCTGCCGGACCTGCTGCGCTGCGCGCGAGCGGGGATGTGCGCGGCGGGCGACGGCGCGGTCGCGGGCGCGCTCGCGCTCACCACGGAGCACGTGCGCACCCGCACCCAGTTCGGCAGGCCGCTGGCGGCCTTCCAATCCGTCGCCGGTCAGATCGCCGACGTCTACATCGCGTCCCGGACCCTGCACCTGGCGGCGCTGTCGGCCTGCTGGCGACTGGCCGAGGGGCGCGACCCCGACGAGGACCTCGCGGTCGCGGCGCTGTGGCTGGCCGAGGAGGCACCGGCGGCGATGCACGTGTGCCACCACCTGCACGGCGGTGCGGGGCTGGACGTCACCTACCCGATGCACCGGCACTATTCGCTGGTCAAGGACCTGGCGCGGGCGCTGGGCGGGGCCGGGCACGTGCTCGACGCGCTCGCCGACCGGCTCGCGGGCCGGTGAGGAGCGCGGATGTTCATCGACTGCACCGAACGGCAGCAGGCACTGCGGGCCGAGCTGCGCGAGTACTTCAGCGGCCTGATCTCCCCGGCGGAGCGCGAAGCGATGGCCACCGACCGGCACAACGCCGCCTTCCGCGAAGTCGTGCGCCGGATGGGGCGGGACGGGTGGCTCGGCGTCGGCTGGCCCGTCGAGTACGGCGGTCGCGGCTTCGGCCCGCTGGAGCAGCACATCTTCGCCAGCGAAGCGGCGCGCGCCGACGTCCAGCTGCCGTCGGTCACGCTGCAGACCGTGGGGCCGACGCTGCTGGCCTACGGCACGCAGCAGCAGAAGGACTTCTTCCTGCCGAAGATCCTCGCCGGGGAGATCCACTTCGCGATCGGCTACACCGAGCCGGAAGCGGGCACCGACCTGGCGGCGCTGCGCACCTCCGCCGTGCGCGACGGCGACTCGTACGTGGTGAACGGGCAGAAGATCTTCACCACCGGCGCCCACGACGCCGACTACATCTGGCTGGCCTGCCGCACGAACCCGGACGCACCCCGGCACAAGGGGATCTCGATCCTCGTCGTGGACACCTCGGCCCCGGGGTTCTCCTGGACGCCGATCATCACCTGCGACGGCGCGCACCACGTGAACGCGACCTACTTCAGCGACGTGCGGGTGCCGGAGTGGCTGCTGGTGGGCGAGCAGGACCGGGGCTGGAAGCTGATCACCACCCAGCTCAACCACGAGCGGGTCATGCTCGGCCCGTCCGGGCGGATCGACGGGATGGCCGAGCGGGTCCGGGAGTGGGCAAGGCGGCGAACCGACCCGGACGGCACGCCGCTGCCGGAGCTGCCGGACGTGCGGCGGGCGCTGGCCCGCGCGCACGCCTGCACCCGCGTGAACGAGCTGTTGAACTGGCAGGTCGCCGCGGCGGCGGACGGGCCGGTGGAAGTCGCCGACGCCTCCGCGACGAAGGTGTTCACCTCCGAGCGCACCCAGTCGCTGGGCCGGCTGCTCGAAGAGGTCGTCGCCCGCCACGGCGACCCCGCCGACCCCGAGACCGCGGATCTGCTGCGCTGGCTCGACGTGCTGGCCAAGCGCAACCTGGTGCTCACCTTCGGCGGCGGCGTCAACGAGATCCAGCGGGAACTGATCGCCACGGCCGGGCTCGGGCTGCCCCGAGTGCCCCGCTGACCGGAGGGAGCACGACGAGCCATGACCGTCGAGACCGACGAAGCGCGCGACACCGACCAGGCGATCCCGGCGATCGCGGAGCGGATCAAGGCGGCGGGGGAGTCCGGCCCCCGGCTCGCCCGCGACCCGGTGAACCAGCCGATGATCAACAACTGGGTGGAGGCGTTGCGCGACGGCAACCCCGTCTACACCTCTCCCGAGGCCGCCGCCGAATCCGCGCACGGCGCACTCGTCGCGCCACCCGCGATGGCGCAGGTGTGGACGATGCCGGGCCTGCACCCCGACTACGAGACCGACGATCCGCTGCACGCCATGATGTCCGCGCTCGACGAGTTCGGCTTCGGGTCCGTCGTGGCGACCAACTGCGAGCAGACCTACCACCGGTACCTGCGCCACGGGGAACGCGTCGCGGTCACCACCCGGCTCGAATCCGTCGTCGGCCCGAAGCGCACCGGACTCGGCGAAGGCTGGTTCGTCACCACCCGCAACGTCTGGTACGTCGGAGCGGAGCCGGTCGCCGAGATGATGTTCCGGGTGCTGAAGTTCCGCCCGCCGTCGCGGGAAGCACCGCCCGAACCGGCACCGGAACCGGCGGCGGCCCCGGCGATCCTGCCCGCGATCAACCGGGACACCGCGTACTTCTGGGAGGGCACCGCCGCCGGTGAGCTGCGCATCCAGCGCTGCGGGCAGTGCGGCCTGCTGCGCCACCCGCCGGGGCCGATGTGCCCGGAGTGCGGCGCCACCGCGCCGACGCACCTGGTCGCGGCCGGGCACGGCGAGGTCTACAGCTACGTCGTGCACCACCACCCGCCGCTGCCCGGCAAGGAGCTGCCGCTGGTGATCGCGCTGGTCGAACTCGACGAGGGCGTGCGGATGCTCGGCGAACTGCACGACGTCGACCCCGACGAGGTGTCGGTGGGGTTGCGCGTCGAAGTGGACTTCCGCCACGGCGACCAGGTCAGCATGCCGTTCTGGCGGCCACGACAGCGAAGGAGTGCGCGATGAACGCGCTGCCACGGACCAGGACGTCCGCCGAAGTGCGGGTGGGCGCGGCCCTGCCGGAGGAACGCATCGAGATGACCCCGACCTACATCGTGAGCACCGCGCTGGCCACGAGGGACTTCCAGGACGTCCACCACGATCGCGATCTGGCGCAGGCCAAGGGATCGAAGGACATCTTCGTCAACATCCTCACCAGCACCGGGATCGCGCAGCGCTACGTCACCGACTGGGCGGGCCCGGAGGCGCTGGTGCGCTCGGTGTCGGTCAAGCTCGGCGTGCCGTGCTACGCCCACGACACGCTGACGCTGTTCGGCCAAGTGCTCGACAGCTCCACGGCCGAGGGGGAGACCCGGTTCGAGGTGGAGGTGCTCGGGCGCAACGGGCTCGGCGAGCACATGCGCGGGACCGTCGTGGTGGCGCTGCCGGAGGTGGTGGCATGAGCTTCGCGGACAAGACCGCCATCGCGGGCATCGGGGCGACGGAGTTCTCCAAGGACTCGGGCCGCAGCGAACTCCAGCTCGCCGCCGAAGCGTCCCGCGCCGCACTGGCCGACGCCGGATTGGAACCGTCCGATGTGGATGGTCTGGTCACGTTCACCATGGACGACAACACCGAGATCGCCCTCGCGCGCGAACTCGGCGTGCCGGAGCTGAGCTTCTTCAGCCGCGTGCACTACGGCGGCGGTGCCGCCTGCGCCACGGTGCAGCAGGCCGCGCTCGCGGTCTCCAGCGGTGTCGCCGATGTCGTCGTCTGCTACCGGGCGTTCAACGAGCGCTCCGGGCAGCGGTTCGGCCAGGTGCAGGCCGCCGCCGCTGCCGCGCCCACGTCGTCCGGAGTGGACAACAGCTGGAGCTACCCGGTGGGACTGGGCACCCCGGGCGCGCAGGTCGCCATGTTCGCCCGGCGCTACATGCACGAGTACGGCGCCACCAGCGAGGACTTCGGCCGCGTCGCCGTCGTCGACCGGCAGCACGCGGCCACCAACCCGAACGCCTGGTTCTACGGTCGCCCGATCACCCTGGCGGATCACCAGGCCTCCCGGTGGATCACCGAGCCGCTGCACCTGCTCGACTGCTGCCAGGAGAGCGACGGCGGCGTGGCCGTCGTGGTCGTCAGCGCCGAACGGGCCGCGGACCTGCCGAACCCGCCGGCGCTGGTCCGGGCCGCCGCGCAGGGCAGCGGACCGGACCAGTTCACCATGACCAGCTACTACCGCGACGAGCTCGGCGCGCTGCCCGAGATGGGACTGGTGGCCCGGCAGCTGTGGAGCCAAGCCGGACTCGGGCCGTCCGACGTGCGGATGGCGATCCTCTACGACCACTTCACGCCGTTCGTGCTGGTGCAGCTGGAAGAACTCGGTTTCTGCGCACGCGGCGAGGCCCGGCACTTCATCGCCGACGGCGGCATCGGCCTCGACGGGGCGCTGCCCGTCAACACCCACGGCGGGCAGCTCGGCGAGGCCTACATCCACGGCATGAACGGCATCGCCGAAGCGGTGCGCCAGATCCGCGGCACGGCGGTGAACCAGCTCGACGACGTGGACAACGTGCTGGTCACCGCCGGAACAGGAGTACCCACCAGCGGACTGGTGCTGGCAGCGGGGTGAGAGCTCGTTTCGCAGTGTGCCCGGGTAGCGGAACTTCTCCGCCTGTAGCCGTCTGCGTCTTGTCAGCGGCGAAGCCGCTGAGCAGTGACCACCAGAGCAGGCCGACCACCGGCGGGTTCTCAGCGGTTTCCTCGCGAGGACGGCTTTTTCCCTCGTGGCGGAGCCACTCGGAAAAAAGATCCCGCAGCGAGGAAACCGCTGAGGTTCCGCCACCCAACCC
>NZ_JBSFWJ010000131.1:0-8411 GCF_053592695.1 Saccharopolyspora sp. NPDC002578
AAGCAAAACGAGCCGTGGAAGCAATCCCTAAAGCCGACCTTCCACCGCACCACAGCAACCACACGCCCAAACCGGGGAAGGCTCTCAAACCCGACGCCACACGCCAAGCCGAACCCGGCTCCACAACCCGACACCCCACGCCAACCCGAGACCTCAAGCGACGGAGAGGCGTTCTCGGGTGCCGCGGACGCGTGGCCACCAGGCTGCGAGTTCGTCGGCCTTCGCCAGTGCTTCTCGCGCCGCCGCGTTGTCGTGGCGGGCCATGTGGGCGCGGGCGAGGGTGGCGTAGTCGTCGGCCTTCGACAGCGGTGAGGTGTTGTGGTCGGCGCCGATCGCGGCGAGCCGGGCGGCCTCGTCCGGGTCGTCCTCCAGCAGCGCCAGCAGGGCTTTGGTGCCGCTGAGCTGGTAGGCGGGGTAGCCGAGGCCGATCGCGTCGTCGAGCGCCTTCTTCGCGATCGGCAGCACCTCGGCCGCGGGCAGTTGACCTGCTTCGGCGGCGGAGAAGCCGAGTCCGGCCAGCCCGGCCAAGGTGTAGGACATCTCGCGCTGGTCGATGTCGGCGGCGGCGATGTGCCCGACGAGCTTCAGCACGGCTTGGGCGTATTCGCCGTGCGCTTCGAGCATGGTGACCTGGCAGTTGATGGTGGTGTTGAGGCCGGGGTGCGCGGCGGTGAGCCGGTCCGTCGCGGCTTGGGCCCTCGTCACGTCACCGGCGAGCAGCGCTTCGTGCGCGCAGGCGGCGAGCGGGCCCGCGCGGAACTCGGTGCGGCGCGGTTCCGGCATCCGGGGCAGGCCGAACAGCAGCCAGCCGGTCGACGTGGCCAGCGGGGCGCGGCGCGGCCACAGCTTGTAGAGCATCAGCGGTGTGACGGCGACCAGCACGCCGCGGCCGAACGGGCCGTCGGCGAGCGACCAGCTCGCCGCGACCGCCGCGACGCCGGCCAGCGCGGACACGAGCCCCGCCAGCCAGCAGCGCAGGATCACCGGGCTGCGCCACGGTCCGATCTCGGAGGCCAGTTCCAGCGGCAGCATCCGGAGGGTGATCGTGGTCCGGCCGACCCGCCAGGACGCGATGCCGCGCAGCGAGCCGATCACGATGTGCCGGATCCGCAGCCCGAACACGGCCGCTCCGGTCAGCAATCCCAGCTGGGTGATCATCGGCAGCACGATCACCCCGGCGAGCGCTCCCAGCGCCGCGAGCCCGAACCGGCCGTCGTCCGCGATCCCTTCGACGATGCCGACGGCCACCAGGCCCCCGATCGCCGCCACGACCCACGGCCGCAGCCACTGGCGCACTGTCCCCATGGGCGAGGAACTTACGGGACCGCTCGGCGTCGCCTCGGCGCTTTGCGCTTTCCCGGCGGGCCCGACCACGACCGGAGGGGCGGCGAGCTCGGCGCCCGTCCGTCGATCGCGGGCGGAACGACCTGGTCAGCGCGGCCCTCGCGGCCTGCGGGCGACGCGCGGAATGCGGGGTGAGCTACCCGATAGGCTGAGCCGCAGCGGTCGGCGGAGCGAGCTCGGGGGACCGGCTCCGCCGCCCGGTCATCGGACTTGGGAACAGGACGGGAACTCTGTGGCACCGGTTTCGGCAGGCGGTCGGCGCGGCGAACGGGTCTTCGGCGTGATCTTCGCGCTGCTCACGTGCATCGTGTTGGTCGGCGGGTGTTCGCGGGTGATCAGCGGCACGCCTTCGGTGGCGGGCGGACCCGCCACCGACGACGTGGCCGGGTTGCCCGTGGACAACGGCCCCACCGGTCCGCGCACCGGGGTCGCCGACGCGGACCTGCCCGTCGAGGGCACCGACGGCGGCGAGATGGACGTGCTGGCGCGCAACGCCGTCGCCGACATCCAGGACTTCTGGAAGGACGAGTTCCCCGAGTCCTTCGACGGCAAGCGGTTCGACGACGTGAAGCGGCTCGTCTCCTACGATTCGACCGCGCTCGGCGGCGACCTGTGCGGCGAGCGGACCCAGGGGTTGTCCAACGCGTTCTACTGCGGCAAGGAGAACCTGATCGCCTGGGACCGCGCCGATCTGCTGCCGCGGCTGGACAACAGCTTCGGGCCGATCGCCGTGGTCACCGTCCTCGCGCACGAGATGGGCCACGCCGTGGAGCACCGCGCGGGCACCACGCGCGAGAACGATCCGACGCTGGTGCTGGAGCAGCAGGCGGACTGCTTCACCGGCGCGTTCTTCCGGCACGTGGCCGAGGGCGACGCCGAGCACTTCCAGGTCTCCACCGGGGACGGCCTGAACAAGGTGATGGGCGTGCTCAACTACATCCGCGACACCCCCGGCGACACCGACTTCAAGGGCGCTGACGCGCACGGCAGCGCGTTCGACCGCGTGACCGCGTTCCAGTACGGGTTCAGCGACGGTCCGAAGCGCTGCGCGGCGATGGACGCCGACGACGTCAAGCAACGCACCACCCAGTTCCAGTTCTGGAAGAAGGCGCAGGAGACGGACCTGCCGGTGGACGAGAAGAACCTGCGGGCCGTGCAGGACAGCCTGCAGGAGGTCTTCCGGGACACCGGCGCGCTGCCGCCGGAGCTCGTCACCGAGCCCCGCGCCTGCGACGGGGTTCGCGGCACCGCGCCCGCCGCTTTCTGCCCGGCGACCAACACGATCTCGTTGAGCCTGGACGACCTGCAGAAGATCGCGAACCCGCCCGCGAAGGACGCGCCGGACTCCGGCTACGGGGATTTCGCCGCGTACGCGCAGATCGCGTCCCGCTACGCGCTGTCGGTGCAGCAGGCCGCCGGTCTGCCGTTGGAGGGGGCGAACGCCGGGCTGCGCACCGCATGCATGGTCGGTTCCTGGAGCGGGCTGCTCGTCGAGGACCCCATCGGACAGCGCAATCCGGTCGGTGAGCTGCGGATGGCGCCCGGCGACATCGACGAGGGCGTGGCCGCGCTGCTCGGCGACGACAGCCTCATCGCCGCCGACGTCAACGGCGACCAGGTGCCCGCCGGTTTCGCGCGCCTCGACGCGTTCCGGACCGGTTTCCAGGACGGTTTCGGCCCGTGCAGCACGAAGTACGGGGTCTGAGCGGCTTTTCCGACCGGCGCGGCGCGGATCGGGCGCCGTGCTCCGAGTGGCCGATTCCGTCGTTCGGGGAACAACGGCGGAGGGGGTCGCGCGTCTTCCGGGCATGGCTGGATGTCGCGAACTGACGTGGGACGGACTGCTCAACGGCCGGGACCTCGGCGGGCTGCCGGTAACCGGTGGGCGGGTGCGCTGGGGCGCGGTGGTGCGCTCCGGGAATCCGGTGTTCTTGAGCGCCGACGGCTGGGCGGGGTTGTGGGCCCACGGCGTGCGCACCGTCGTGGACCTCACCGACGGCGGTGAGGACGGCCCCGATCAGGCGCAGCGCCCGGCCGGGCTCACCACGCTGCGGCTGCCGCTGGACGATCCCGCTGACACCGAGTTCTGGGAGCGCTGGGGCGGCCCGCTGACGTGCACGCCGCTGTACTACCCGGCGTTCGTGGAGCGGTTCCCGCAGCGGATCGCCGAGGTCGTCGGGGCCGTCGCCACGGCCGGACCGGGCGGTGTGCTGGTGCACTGCGGCAGCGGTCGCGACCGCGCCGGGCTGATCGTGCTCGTGCTGCTGGGCCTGCTCGGCGCGTCAGCCGAGGTCATCGCCGCCGATCACGCCCTGAGCCACGAGCCGCTGGCCGCGTTCCGCACCGCTCGGGGCCGGGCCGACGATGCGCCGGAGATCGAGCGGCTGATCACCGCGCACGGCACCAGCACCGTGGAGGTGGTCCGGTCGATCACCTCCCGCGACCTGGCCGCGCACCTGCGCGCCGCGGGCTTGGCGGGCCAGGACCTCGCGGCGCTGCGGGGCCGGATGCTCAGCCGCTCCCACCCGGAGGCGCCGGAGCGCAGCGTCGACACCCCGTTCCTCTACGGCTGAGCGTTCGCCCTGCCAGGGGCGGTCGACCGCCCGGTGGTCGTGCTGCTCGAACCGGTCGCCGAGGCGCGGCGGAGAACGCTGCTCACCTGGAACGACGGAGTTCGCGACCTGGCCGTGAGGTGCCGCTGCCCGACCGCGCGGGCCGTCCCGCGCGGTCGGGCGACGTCCGCTGCCGCGCAGGTCCGGCGGGGCGTGGGCGCGGGTGGTTTGTAGGCTTCCTGCTCGTGCGGTCGCGCCGCGCTCCGGTTCGCGGTGCGGCCGGAATGCGCGGGTGCCCACCGGTGTTGAGGTGCCGGGCACCTGGTGACCGGTCACCAGGCCTGCCGCGCACCCGCCCGCGGCCGGCGAGCAGCACGCCCGTCGGCCGAAAATCAGCGGCGTCCTCGTGGCGCGGTTCTCTATCCTGGAACGAAGTATGGGTACGTCACCTGTGAGCTCCCCGCTGGCCGACCTGCGCGGCCGCCTGCCCGAGCTGATGTTCAACGACCAGCGCAGGCTCCGCCGCCGCATCGAGGGCGCCCGCAAGATCAAGGACGCCGCGAAGCTGGAGTCCGCCACCGGCGAGATCGCCGCCGACGTCGCCGCCGCCGAGCTGCGCGTCGAGCAGCGCCGCGCCGCCGTCCCGGTCATCGGCTACCCCGAGCAGCTGCCGGTCAGCGCGCGCCGCGAGGACCTGCTGGCGGCGATCCGGGACAACCAGGTCGTGATCGTCGCGGGCGAGACTGGCTCCGGCAAGACCACCCAGATCCCCAAGATGTGCCTGGAGCTGGGCCGCGGCGTGCAGGGCGTCATCGGGCACACCCAGCCGCGCAGGCTCGCCGCCCGCACCGTCGCGGAACGCGTCGCCGAGGAGCTCGGCACCGAGCTCGGCGAAGCCGTCGGCTACCAGGTGCGGTTCACCGAGCGGGCCGGTGAGTCGACGCTGGTGAAGCTGATGACCGACGGCATCCTGCTCGCCGAGATCCAGCGCGACCGGCTGCTGCGCCGCTACGACACGCTGATCATCGACGAGGCGCACGAGCGCAGCCTCAACGTCGACTTCCTGCTCGGCTACCTCAAGCAGCTGCTGCCGCGCCGCCCCGACCTCAAAGTGATCATCACGTCGGCGACGATCGACCCGGACCGGTTCTCCCGGCACTTCGACGACGCCCCGATCGTGGAGGTCTCCGGACGCACCTATCCCGTCGAGGTGCGCTACCGGCCGCTGGTCGAGGAGTCGCCGGACCCGGACCTGCCCGTCAACGAGCGCGATCAGACGCAGGCCATCTGCGACGCCGTCGACGAACTCGGCGCCGAGGGCACCGGCGACGTCCTGGTGTTCCTCAGCGGTGAGCGGGAGATCCGGGACACCGCGGACGCGCTGAACCAGCTGAAGCTGCGCAACACCGAGGTGCTGCCGCTCTACGCGCGGTTGTCGGCGGCCGAGCAGCACCGCGCGTTCCAGCCGCACACCGGCAGGCGCATCGTGCTGGCCACGAACGTCGCCGAGACCTCGCTGACGGTGCCCGGCATTAAGTACGTCATCGACCCCGGCACGGCGCGCATCTCCCGCTACAGCTTCCGCACGAAGGTGCAGCGGCTGCCGATCGAACCGGTCTCGCAGGCGTCGGCGAACCAGCGCAAGGGCCGCTGCGGCCGGGTGTCGGAGGGCATCTGCATCCGGCTGTACTCGGAGCTGGACTTCGAGTCGCGGCCCGAGTTCACCGACCCGGAGATCCTGCGCACCAACCTCGCCTCGGTGATCCTGCAGATGACGTCGCTGGGGCTCGGCGACGTGGCGTCGTTCCCGTTCCTGGAACCACCCGACCGCCGCCAGATCACCGACGGCGTCAACCTGCTGCACGAGCTCGGCGCGCTCGACGAGTCCGGCAAGGACGACGACCGCAGGCTCACCCCGATCGGGCGGTCCCTCGCGCAGCTGCCCATCGATCCGCGGCTGGCGCGGATGGTGATCGCCGCCGACCGCAACGGCTGCCTGCACGAGACCCTCGTGATCGCCTCCGGACTGTCCATCCAGGACCCCCGGGAGCGTCCGGCGGAGCACCAGCAGGCCGCGGGGGAGAAGCACGCCCGGTTCAGCGACAAGGAATCGGACTTCCTGGCGCTGCTGAACCTGTGGAACCACCTGCGCGAGCAGAAGGGCGAGCTGTCCTCGAACCAGTTCCGCAAGCAGTGCAAGGCGGACTTCCTCAACTACCTGCGGGTGCGGGAGTGGCAGGACCTCTACTCGCAGCTGCGGCAGATGGCGAAGTCGCTCGACATGACCATCAACGACCGGCCCGCCGACGCCGAGCGGGTGCACCGGTCGCTGCTGGCCGGGCTGCTCTCGCACATCGGGCTCAAGGACACCGACAAGAAGACCGAGAAGGCCGGGCCTCGCCAGCGCGGTGCCTCCGAATACCTCGGCGCGCGCAGCGCCAAGTTCGCGATCTTCCCCGGTTCGGCGCTGTTCAAGAAACCGCCGCGGTTCGTGATGTCCGCCGAACTGGTGGAGACCTCCCGGCTGTGGGCGCGGGTCAACGCTCGCATCGAACCCGAATGGGTCGAGGACCTCGCGGGGCACCTGGTCAAGCGCAGCTACAGCGAACCGCACTGGGAGAAGAACCGCGCCGCGGTGATGGCCAGCGAGAAGGTCACCCTCTACGGCGTGCCGCTGGTCGCCGGGCGCAAGGTCAACTACGGCCGGGTCGAACCGGAGCTGTGCCGGGAGCTGTTCATCCGGCACGCCCTCGTCGAAGGCGACTGGGACACGAACCACCGCTTCTTCCACGACAACCGCGCGCTGCTGGCCGAAGTGGAGGACTTGGAGGAGCGCGCCCGCCGCCGCGACATCCTCGTCGACGACGAGACGCTGTTCGAGTTCTACGACCAGCGCGTCGGCGCCGAAGTCGTCTCCGGCAGGCACTTCGACACCTGGTGGAAGAAGACCCGCCGCGAGCAGCCGGAGCTGCTCAACTTCGAGAAGTCCATGCTCATCAACCAGGAGTCGGCGCGGGTCACCGACCACGACTACCCGGACACCTGGCAGCAGGGCGGCCACCGGCTGGAGCTGACCTACCAGTTCGAGCCGGGTTCCGACGCCGACGGCGTCACCGCGCACATCCCGCTGGCGGTGCTCAACCAGATCGAACCCGCCGGGTTCGACTGGCAGATCCCGGGCCTGCGCGAAGAACGCGTCATCGCGCTGCTGAAGTCGCTGCCGAAGACGTTGCGGCGCAACTTCGTCCCGGTGCCCGACCACGCGCGGGCGGCGCTGTCCCGGATGCCCGCGATGCGCGGCGACCTCGTGGGCGCGCTGAGCGAACAGCTGCGCGCCATGACGGGCGTCGTCGTCCCGCCGGACTCGTTCGACGTGGACGCGCTGCCCGAGCACCTGACGATGTCGTTCCGCGTGATCGACGGCGACGGCAAGAAGCTCGCCGAATCCAAGGACCTCGACGAGCTCAAGCAGCGGCTGCGCCCGAAGTTGCGCGCCGAGATCTCCGCCGCCGCCGACACCGTGGAACGCGTCGGGCTCAGCGAATGGAGCTTCGGCGAACTGCCGCGCACCTTCGAGAAGGAACGCGACGGCAACGCCGTGAAGGCCTACCCGTCGCTGGTCGACGAGGGCGATTCGGTCGCGGTCCGGATGTTCGACACCGAGGCCGAGCAGCGCCGCGCGCTGTGGGACGGCACCCGGCGGCTGCTGCTGCTGAACCTGCCGTCACCCGTGAAGTCCTTGCAGCGCGGCATGAACGCGCGCACCCGCGTCGTGCTCGGCACCGGCCCGCACGGCGACGTCGCGCGGCTGCTGGAGGACTGCGTGACGTGCGCGGTCGACAAGCTCGTCGCCGACGCCGGCGGACCGGTGTGGAGCCAGGCCGGGTTCGCCGCGCTGGAGGCGAAGGTGCGGGCCGGGCTCGGCCCCGTCACCGCCGACACCGCCGCCAAGGTCGAGAAGGTGCTCACCGCCGCCCAGCAGGCCCGGTCGGCGCTGGCCGACCGGGAGCGCACCATGCCGCGGGAGTCGCTGGCCGACGTCCAGGACCAGCTGGCGGGCCTGCTGCACCCCGGTTTCGTCGCCGGAACCGGCTGGGACCGGTTGCCGGACGTGGAGCGGTACCTGCGCGCCGTCGAGCACCGGCTGGAGAAGGTGCAGCACCACCCGCAGCGGGACCGGCAGTGGCTCGCGCAGATCGACGAGGTGCGGGACCGCTACCGGGCGCAGCTCGACGCCGTCCCCGAGGGCCGCGCGCCCGGCGAGGACCTGCTCAAGGTCGGCTGGATGATCGAGGAGTTCCGCGTCTCGCTGTTCGCGCAGCCCCTGGGCACCCCGCACGCGGTCTCCGCCAAGCGAATCCACCGAGCCCTGGACAAGGCCGCCCGCTGAGAATCCGCGGGTTTGAAGTCGGCCTGCGTGGCGGGTCGGGTGGCGGAACCTCAGCGGTTTCCTCGCTGCGGGATCTTTTTTCCAAGTGGCTCCGCCACGAGGAAAAAAGCTGTCCTCGCGAGGAA
>NZ_JBSFWJ010000132.1:0-7997 GCF_053592695.1 Saccharopolyspora sp. NPDC002578
CGCGGTGCCGCACCGCACGATCCCGCAGCGGGCGCGGAACACGGGCCAGTACGGCTTCCACCAACGGGATTGGACGAACGGTCCGTTCACTCCGCGGATTCGGCTTGCCGGAAGGTGCGGGACAGGCCGGAACGGCGGAAGAGGCGATCGATCCACCAGGTGTAGAGCACCGTCAGCAGCGTGATCGGCAGCACCTCCCACGCCGAGAAGTCGCCCGCCTGCTCCATTCCCGGCACGCCCTGCGTCGAGTCCAGCAGGACGGCGCTGACGTTGTTCACCACGTGCAGCGCGATGGCGGCCTCCAGGCCACCGGTGCGGATCGTCAGCCAGCTCATCGCCATCGCGGTCACGAACAGGTCGGCGATCACCAGCGGATCGTCGTAGTCGTGCAGGACCACGAACAGCAGCGCCGCGAGCACCGCGCCCGGCCACGGGGTGCGCAGCCAGGAAGCGAAGCCCTGCAGCAGGAATCCGCGGCACAGGTACTCCTCGGCGGCGGCTTGGAACGGCACGACCGCCAGCGTGATCAGCGCGAGCAGCAGGTAGTGCGGCCAGCCGGGCCACCCGGCCAGGTCCGGTGTCGAGCCGCGCGCCAGGTCGAACGCGAGGACGGCGGCGTACCCGAACAGCGCCCACCCCGCGCAGCGCCACATCCACCGCCACCGCAACCGTCCGTCCACACTGGACAATTTGCCGACCGGGCGGCCGTGCACCCAGCGAGCCGTGACCAGCACCGCGGGCAGCAGCGCGGCGACCGACAGCATCATCGCCCCGTACTCCCAGGTCGGGTCGGTGAACCCGAAGTCGTCCATCTCGACGCCGTTCAACGCGGCCAGCCCGATCAGCGCCCCGGCCACCACGAGCGCGAAGGCGCCGGCCAGCACCGGGAGCAGCACGAACCCGAGCAGGGGGCGCCACCAGCGGTGCCGGGAGGTGCGCTGCAACAGGTGGTACGGAACGGCTTCCACCGGGGTGGTCGGCGGCTGCTGCTCTTGAAGCATCTGAGTCCTCACGTCGAACGGTCCTGATCGACGCTAGTGGCGCGGGCCCGGTCCGCTCTGCCGCCGACCGGCCACGACCGGTGGCCGATCGGCCACGGATCACTGGCCGCCCGGTGCTACCGGTCCAGGCGGGGTGCGGCAAGAATGTCGTTGTGCTCTGGGAGAAATTCGCGCGGATTCCGTCCGCTGTGGCCGCTGAGGCGGACGAGATCCGCGCCGCCGTGCGTGCCGCGCCCCGCCGCACGGTGGTGCTGGAGTCGGTGTGCTTCGTGCTGCTGCTGGCGGACGGGCCGTTCAGCGCGGCCGTGGTGCGGTTCGATCCGCCGCCGCTGCCCGTCACCCTGCTCAGCGCGCTGTTCGCCGCCGTGCTCGTGCTCGCGCGCAGGAGGTGGCCGGTCGGCGCGCTGGTGATGAGTCCCCTGCTGGTCACGGGTGGTGCCGTGATCGCCGGGTTGATCGCGTCGATGATCGTCGCGTTCACCGCGGCCAGGCGGGTGCGGTGGGACCGGCGGCTGTGGTCCGCGGTGCTGTTCGCGGTCGTGGCGCGGGCGGTGCTCTCGACGCTGGTCGAATCCCCCGCCGCGACGCCGGGCGAGCTGGCCGGGCTGCACGTGACGGTGCTCGCGGTCGAGCTGGTGCTGCCGATGATCGCGGGGGCCCTGCTCGGGGAGCGGCAGCCGCTGGTGCGACTGCTGCGGGAGCGCAACGACTACCTGGAGCAGGCCCGCCACCTCACCGCCGAGCAGGCCCGTTCCGCGGAGCGGACGAGCATCGCGGGCGAGATGCACGACATGCTCGGCCACCGGCTCTCGCTGCTGTCGTTGCACGCCGGGGCGTTGGAGCTGTCCGCGGCGAAGGAGACGCCGAAGCTCGGCGACCAGGCGACGTTCGTGCGCACCACCGCGGGGGAGGCGCTCACCGAACTCCGCGAGATCCTCGGCGTCCTGCGGTCCGGAACGGACGAGCCGCACCACGCGCTCGACGAGCGCAGCGGCCGTCGCGGCGACGTCGAACACCTCGTCGCGGAGTCGCGGGCCGCGGGGCTGCCCGTGTCGCTGGACTGGCGCGGCGCGGACCTCGACGAAGCGGACCCGCGGACTCGGCACGCCGTGCACCGCATCGTGCGGGAAGGGCTCACCAACGCGCACAAGCACGCGCCGGGAGCGTCCACCGTGGTCGAGGTGACCGCGTCGGACCCGATCCAGGTCCGCGTCGAGAACGGTCCGGGCGAGGGCGCGAACCGGCACGCGCCCGGACTGCGCAGCGGCCTCGCCGGGTTGGAGGAACGCGCCAGGATGCTCGGCGGTGCGCTCGCGGGTGCCGCCGCACCGGGCGGCGGGTTCGCGCTCACGGCGGAATTGCCCGCGCGGCCACCGGTGTCCGCGCCGCGGCAGGACACCGGGCCGGTGCGGGAGCCGCCGCCGGTGCTCGACGCCGACGTGCTGACG
The DNA here is from genome assembly GCF_053592695.1 of Saccharopolyspora sp. NPDC002578. NCBI lineage: Bacteria > Bacillati > Actinomycetota > Actinomycetes > Pseudonocardiales > Pseudonocardiaceae > Saccharopolyspora > Saccharopolyspora sp. NPDC002578. Next base: position 2,450 of record NZ_JBSFWJ010000132.1, read on the forward strand.
TTGCCGCGCGCCGTCGGCGCCGGATGCCTGCTGGTGTTCCTGGGGCTGCTGATGTTGCTGGCGGTGGCGGTCCTGGTGGCCGCCGCCTTCTACGGGTGACGTTACGATGACGTCCATGATCAGGGTGCTCATCGCGGACGACGAGGCCTTGATGCGCACCGGCATCCGGCTGATCCTGGACAACGCCGACGACGTCGAAGTGGTCGCGGAGGCCGCCGACGGGCCCGCCGCGCTGCACGCCTGCCGCAACCAGGAGATCGACGTGGCCCTGCTGGACGTGCAGATGCCCGGTGGCGACGGCATCACCGCCGTGGCGGGGATCGCGCGGGAGGCGCCGCGCACCCGCAGCATCGTGCTCACCGCGTTCGGCGACGATCGCAACGTCGCTCGGGCGCTGCGTGCCGGGGCGGGCGGTTTCCTGCTCAAGGACACCGGGCCCGCCGAGTTGATCCGGGCGGTGCGCCAAGTCTCCGACGGCGAACCGATCCTCGCGCCGCAGATCACCCGGAGCCTCATCGAACGCCACCTGCTCTCGCCGGACGCCGCCGAACCGGCCCGGCGGCGGCTCGCCGCGCTCACCGAAGCGGAGACCGATGTGCTGCGGCAGGTCGGCGCCGGGTCGTCGAACGCGGAGATCGCGCAGCACCTGCACATGGCGGTCGGCACGGTGAAGGCCCACCTGAGCCGGCTGCTCGCGAAGCTGGACTGCACGAACCGCGTCCAAGCGGCCATCCTCGCCCACGACGCGGGCCTGCTCGACAGCTGAGCCATCCGCGCCGGGATGATCGGCGCGCCCTCAAGATCAACTGCCTGCCGAGGCTCGTCGGCCCGTGCGCACCCGATGCGAAGTGAACGGACCGTTCGTCCAACGAGATGGGACGAACGGTCCGTTCACTCCGACCAAGCCCACCTCCAGCATGCGAACCGCGCCGATCTGAGCGAGTGAACGGACCGTTCGACCAACGACATTGGTCGAACGGTCCGTTCACTCGTGCCGTGGGCGCTGTGGATCTTGCGCGGCGGGTGCCGTTGTGGGGTGAACGGACCGTTGGTCCAACGGGATTGGGCGAACGGTCCGTTCACTCGGCAACGAGAGGCGTGGCGAGCGTTGTGGATCTGGTGATGCGCTGCGGCAGGTCGAGGGATTCGGAGTGAACGGACCGTTGGTCCAAAGGGATTGGGCGAACGGTCCGTTCACTCAACGTGCCGTGGGTTCGACGGTGGGTGTTGTGGATCTTGCGCGGCGGGTGCCGTTGTGGGGTGAACGGACCGTTGGTCCAACGGGATTGGACGAACGGTCCGTTCACTCCGAAAGCGTCGGCGCCGACGTGCGGTGGGCGTCGAAGCGGTATCCGGCGCAGAAACCGGCGATGGCCGCGGTGACGACGGCGAGAGCGCCCAGGGCGTGCAGCACGGTTCGGCTCCTTCCTCGTGCGACGTCCGGGCTCCGGACCGAGCGATCGGCCCGTGCGACCGGAGAACTCCAGTCTCGGCCCGGCTCGTGTCGAAGCCGTGAAACCGCGGCAACAGGGCCGTTACCAGCGAAGAGTCACCCGTTGACGCCGGTCTCCGTCACGCCGCGCACCAGGTACCGCTGCAGGCCGGCGAACAGCAGCACGATCGGCAGGATGGAGATCGCCGCCGCCGCGAACAGCAGGTTCAGCTGCGGGTTCTGCGCGGTGAGCAGCCCGGACAGCGCCACCTGCACCGTCCACGACGAGGAGTCCTGGGCGATGACCAGCGGCCACAGGAACGAGTTCCAGCTCCCGATGAACGTGATCGCCGCGATGGCGGCGAGGAACCCGGTGGAGTTCGGCAGCACGATGCGCCGGAACACGCCCCAGCGCCCGAGCCCGTCGATGCGGCCCGCGTCCTCCAGTTCGCCGGGGAAGTCCAGGAAGAACTGCCGGAACAGCACCGTGTTCAGCGCGCTGAACAGTCCGGGCACGACGAGTCCGCGCAGGTCGGAGAGCCAGCCGAGGCTGGAGACGAGCACGAAGCTCGGCACGAACGTCACCGAGGTCGGCACCAGCAGCGTCGCCACGACCACGCCGAGCGCCTTGCCGGAATGCCGGTACGGGATCCGCGCGAGCCCGTATCCGGCGGCCGAGCACAGCAGCAGCTCGCCCGCGGTCTGCAGCACGGCCACGACCGCCGAGTTGAGCAGGCTGCGCGCGAACGGCACCTCGGTGCCTGCGAACAGCGCCGAGACGTTCTCCCAGTGCAGCTCGGCGGGCAGGAACGTCCACTGCGGTGAGGTGATCTCCTCGCGGGTTGCGAGCCCGTTGCGGATCAGCAGGTAGAACGGCAGCAGGAACAGCGCCGCCGCGACCACCAGCGCCGCCCACCGCAGCACCGCCCCGGCGCGGCTCACCGGTCGCGCCCCTTGCCGAATCCGAGCACCTTGCCCTGCACCAGCGTCACCACCGCGATCAGCACGGACAGGATCACCGCTCCCGCGCTGCCGCGACCGAGGTCTTGGCCGCCGGAGCCGAGCGCGGTGTAGTACAGGTACACCAGCGGCGGCCGGCCGTACGGCGGGTAGCCGCGGGCGTCGCCGAGGATGTTGTAGAACTCGTCGAACGCCTGGAACGCGTTGATCAGCAACAGCAGCAGGACGGCGACGCTGGTTCCGCGCAGCTGCGGCAGCGTGATGTACCGGAACACCTGCCAGCCCGGTTTCGCCCCGTCGAGCCACGCGGCTTCGTAGAGCCGGTCGGGGATGCGTTGCAGCGCCGCGATGAACAGCAGCATGTAGAAGCCCAGTTGCAGCCACAGCCGCGCGGTGATCAGCACGATCCAGTACAGCGGCGGGTCGGCGGTGCCCGTCCACGCGACCGGGTCGATCCCGAACGCGCCGAGCACGCTGTTGACCAGCCCGTAGTTCACCCCGGAGAACAGCGACGTCTTCCAGATCAGCGCGGCCACCACGTAGGAGCAGGCGAACGGCAGGAAGAACACCGACCGGAAGAACGCCTTCGCGAACTTCACCCGGTCCACGGCGAGCGCCAGGGCGAGCGCGGCCACGTAGGTCAGCGGCACGATGGCGACGGCGAACGCGCTGAACGTGACGAGGCTGGACAGGAACGCCTCGTTGGTGAGCATCGCGGTGTAGTTCCCGACGCCGACGAACACCTCGGGGGTGACGGTGTTGCGGGCGTCGAAGAAGCTCAGGTACAGGCTCCAGCCGATCGGCACGTACGAGAACACGATCAGCCCGAGCAGCAGTGGTCCGACGAACAGCCAGAAGTCACGGGCGTCGCGGCGGGGGCGCGTGCTCACCCGTGCAGGCGCTTCAGCTCGGCGTCCGAGGCGGCGACGACCTCGCGGGTCTGCGCCACCGGGTCGGCGCCTTGGCGGGCGATGCGGAACAGCGCGTCGGACAGCGCCGAGTTCGCCGCCGAGCTCCACAGCGGGCCGCCGACGAGGTGGGCGTGCTCGCGGGTGAACCGCACGGCGTCGGCGGCGGGTCCGGAGCGCAGGTTCGCGGCCTGGTCGGTGAGGCTGGTGCGGGCGGGGATGTGGAAGCCGAACCCGGTGGCGAACTCGGTCTGGTGGTCGGTGCGCTCGATCCAGAGCCAGCGCAGGAAGTCCTTGGCGGCACTCACGTTCGCGCTCTTCGCGTTGACCATCGCGCCGTAGGCGCCGATCGGCACCGACGGGGCGCCGTGGGCGTCGAGGCGGGGGAACGGCAGCACGCCGAAGTCGTCGCCCAGCGCGGCGGCGACCTTCGGGATGTTCCACAGCCCGGTCCACTGCATCGCGACGAGCCCGTCGATGAACGCGCTCGGATCGGACCAGTCGGCGGGCGCTCCGAGCAGCAATCCGCCGCTGTCGTTGAGCTCGGCGAGCTTGCCGAAGGCAGTCGCCGCGCGCGGATCGTCGAAGCCGGTGCGGCGCTGGTCGGAGCTGAGGTAGTCCAGGCCCGCCGACCACAGCAGCGGTCCGCCGAGCACGCCGACGCCGCCGTCGTTGCCGACGAAGAGTCCCTTGCCGTTGGGGGAGTTCAGCCGCCTCGCGGCGTCGATCAGCTCGTCGACCGTCCGGGGCGGGCGCACGCCCGCCGCCGCGAGCCTGCTCTTGCGGTAGAACAGCACCTGGGTGTCGACGGCCTGCGGAATCCCGTAGAGCCGCCCTTCGACGGTCGCCGTCTCCAGCACTTGTGCGGGGAAGTCGGCGCGCACGTCGGCGATCAGGTCGTCCAGCGGCACGACCTGGCCCTGCCGCACCCAGTCGACCTTGACCTGCGCCTCGAACACGTCCGGCACCGCGCTGTTCTGCAACGCCGTGACGATCTTCGAATCGTAATCGCCCGGATTCCACTGCACCGAGACCTCGCCGCGCGGGTATTCGGCGGCGTAGCGCAGCACGGCGTCGTGCACGCCGTCCTCGCCGTAGGCGTGGTACCACTGCTGCAACGAGCCCGGCGCGGAGCCGCCCCGCCCGGTGTTCGAGCCGCACCCGGCGGCGCCCAGCCCCAGCGCTCCCACGCCGAAAGCGGTCAGCAGGGTCCGCCGGGACAGGCCCGGCCCACCGGGAACACCGGCACTGGAAGTCGATCTGCGCACGACGGCTGACGCTAGGACGCAAGATCGTGCTGGTCAACCGCTCCCACACCGTGGTCTGCGAAGCGCCGCACCCCGTCGTGGCAGCACACCCGCCCCGATGATCACCACCGCACCCGTTCGCCGGTTCGCCCGATGGAGTGGGCATCGTCGGCGGCACGGCCCGACCGGAGCTCGGAGGCAACGGCTCCGGGAGGACGAGCGGTGGGGAAGGTTCCGCTCGTCCTCGACCTCGCCCGTCCGAGTGCTTGCCGGGTTCGAGAAGGCCGCGCCTACCGTGCACCTCGAACACTTCTGAGGTCTTACCGTCTTGTACGAGAAAGCCGATGTGGAGGCTTATCGTGACGAGCTGGGCGAAGCTGAGTGCGACGGCGGTGGCGCCAGGTGGGTCACTGGCACTGCTTGCGTCAGGAGCGACCGAGACCAAGAGGGAGAGCCGTGCAGATGTCGCCGAGCTACTGGCGCAAACCGAGTCGTTCCAACCCGAACGACAACTGCGTAGAGGTGGGGCGTGCCGGGGCAGGTGCCGCCGTCCGGGACTCGAAGGATCGTGGTGCCGGGTTCATCACCGCTGGTGCCGCGCGGTGGGAGGACTTTCTAGCCGCCGTCAAGGCTGATCGCTTCGGCGGTTGAGAAACCGGGGCCGGTCGATGGACGTCGGGCCAGGACGAGTCTTCCCGGCTCATCGCCGAGATCCTCGACGAGTAGGAGGAAACGGGATGTGCGAGCAGGTGCGGGGATGGCGGAAGTCCAGCCGCAGCGTCAATACCGACAACTGCGTCGAGATCGGTCACCGCGACGCAGGGGCGGCTGTCCGGGACACGAAGGATCGTGGCGCCGGGCATCTCACCGTTGACGCCGCGCGGTGGGAGGACTTCTTAGCCGCCGTCAAGGCTGATCACTTCGGCGGCTGACGGTGCCGGAGCCGGAGTGAACGGACCGTTCGTCCAAGGGGATTGGGCGAACGGTCCGTTCACTTCAAC
>NZ_JBSFWJ010000133.1:0-7985 GCF_053592695.1 Saccharopolyspora sp. NPDC002578
CCCCGCAAACACCGACGACACACCCAACAACTCCACCGCCATACCCACCCACTGCGCACCCTGCCCCGGAAACACAAACCCACAACCACCAGTGACGTCGGCCCTTCCCGGCGGGACCACTCCGGGGGTCGAGGCTCCCCTCGCGAGCGCGTCCAACCCGTCCAGCGCGCTCGCGCGGTCGGCGACCACGGCCACCGCCCGGTGCGAGAAGGCGGCGCGGGTCGTGATCAACGAGCGCGACAGCTCCGCCGGACCGATCTCGGGACGTGCGGCGAGGTGGTCGCGGAGCGCGGCGGCCTGAGCCCGCAGCGCGGTGGTGCCGCGACCGGACACCGGCAGCGAGACGAGCTCGGGCGATGACGAGTCCACGGCGCCGGGGTCGCCGTCGCCGGGTGGCGCCTGCTCGACGATCAGGTGGGCGTTGGTGCCGCTCATGCCGAATGCGGAAACCGCGGCCCGACGGGGCCTTCCGGTGTCCGGCCACTCCCGCGCGGCGGTCAGCAGCCGGACGGTCCCCCCGGACCAATCCACCTCGGGTGACGGCCGGTCGACGTGCAACGTCGCGGGCAGCACGCCGTGGCGCAGCGCCAGCACCGCCTTGATCACACCGACCACACCTGCGGCACCCTGGGTATGACCGATGTTGGACTTCAACGACCCCAACCACAACGGCCGATCCACCGAGCGCCCCTGCCCGTACGTCGCCAGCAACGCCTGCGCCTCGATCGGATCACCCAGAGCCGTCCCCGTTCCGTGCGCCTCCACCAGGTCGACATCCGCAGTGGACAGACCCGCGTCCGCCAGCGCGGCCCGGATCACACGCTGCTGCGACGGACCGCTCGGCGCCGTCAACCCGTTCGACGCACCGTCCTGGTTCACCGCCGACCCGCGCAGCACCGCCAACACCGGACGGCCATGGCGCTCGGCCTCCGACAACCGCTCCAGCAACAACACCCCCACCCCCTCCGCCCAGCCGGTACCGTCCGCTGCCGCCGCGAACGCCTTGCACCGACCGTCCGGCGACAACGCGCGCTGGCGGGAGAACTCCACGAACACGTCCGGGTGCGGCATCACCGTCACCCCGCCGGCCAACGCCATCGAGCACTCGCCCCGGCGCAGCGACTGCGCCGCCAGGTGGATCGCCACCGAGGACGACGAACAGGCGGTGTCCACCGAGATCGCGGGGCCTTCGAAACCGAAGGTGTAAGCCACGCGGCCGGAAGCGACGCTGCCGGAACTGCCGATCGCCAGGTATCCCTCGAGCTCCGCTGCGACGCGCCTGCGCACGGCGTAGTTCTGGTAGACCACTCCGGTGAAGACGCCGACGTCCTCGCCGCGCAACGAACTCGGATCCGTTCCGGCCCGCTCGAACACCTCCCAAGAGGTCTCCAGCAGCAGCCGCTGCTGCGGGTCGATGGTGACGGCCTCGCGCGGCGAGATGCCGAAGAACTCCGCATCGAACTCCGCGACGTCGTGCAGGAATCCACCGGCGCGGGCGTAGCAGGTCCCGGCTCGCTCCGGGTCGGGGTCGTAGAGACCTTCGAGGTCCCACCCCCGGTCGACCGGGAACCCGCTGATGCCGTCGCGCTCGTCGAGCACCAACTCCCACAGGTCGTCCGGCCCGGTCACCCCGCCCGGCAACCGGCAGGCCATTCCGGTGATCGCGATCGGCTCCGGCGAACCGGATTCGAGCTCCGCCAAGCGCGTGCGGGCTTCATGCAGGTCGGCGGTGACCCACTTGAGGTAATCGACGAGCTTTTCCTCATTCGTCATGCGCGCAGCCCCTTAGAGTCGCCGGACGAGTCCGGACGGCGGTCCGCGGCCCTGCTCAGGCGTCCGTGCGGAATGATCTGTTGGTCTTCTTCCTGTCAGCGGCGGAGCCGCTGAGCAGTGACCGGCTTGAGCAGGCCGACCACCGGCGGGTTCTCAGCGGCTTCCTCGCGAGGAAAGCGAATTCGCCGTGTAGGGAGCGACATCAGAAATCGCCGCCATACCAGGAAAACGGGCAGCGAGGAAGCCGCTGAGGTTCCGCTGAGCGACCCACTACGAAGGTCATGGTGAAACGGCCCCTCAGGCCGAGTTCGCGACGTCGATGTGCAGTTCTGACGGGAGTTCCCGGCGGTAGCGGACTTCGAGCTTGCGGTAGACCCGGGTCAGGTGCTGCTCGACCGTGCTGGCGGTGATGAAGAGCTTCTGCGCGATCTCGCGGTTGGTGTGGCCCACGGCGGCCAGCGCCGCGACCCGTCGCTCCGAGGTGGTCAACAGCTCGATTCCCTTGGCCCTCCCTTGCAGCGGGACGTCGCGGTCCGCGGACTCCGGGTCGGGGAGGATCTCGTGGCACAGCGGCCGGGCCCCGCACTGCTGGGCCACGTGCCACGCCCGGCGGAGCACTCGGCGAGCGCGGCCGCGGTCGCCGAGACCGTGCAGGGTGCGGCTGAGGTCCGCGAGCGAACGCGCCAGCTCGAACCGGTCGCCGCAGTCCTCGAACAGGTCGACCGCCTCCGCGAGCAGCGTGGGCCGCCGGGCCGGCGGCCCGCCGAGCGCCAGCACCCGCAGCGCCAGCCCCCGGGCTCGGGAGGCGCCGCTGCCCAACCGGAACAGCTGCTCCCCCGCCAGCTGCCGGACCCGTTCCCGGTTGTCCTGGCGCAGCCACGCTTCCGCGGCACTGGTCCGCCACGGCACCAACCCGGGCAGGTCCATCGCCCAGTCGCGCATCAACTCCCCGCAGGACAGGAAGTCGGCCAACGCGGCATGATGCCGTCCCATCGCGAGATGGTTCCTGCCGCGGGCGTGGAGGTAGTGCAACCCGTACTGGCTGCCGAAAACCGCGTCCGGCAACGGCAGTGCGAGGGCGGCGGCGGCCTCATCGACATCACCGGTCTCGGTTGCCGCCAGCACGAGCGCGCCCAGCGGCAGCCCGGCGACCACACCCCACGCTTCCAGCGGCAGCTCGTTCATCGCCCGCCGCGCATGCTCGCCCGCCGCGGGCAGGTCGCCCTGCCGGACCGCGATCTCGGCGCGGCAGGCGCCCAGCAGCGCTCGCCACGTCGGTGCCGGACCATCGCCGAGCCGGCCCACCAGCCGATCGCACCAGTGCCTGGCCGCACGGGTGCGGTCGGCGTAGACGAGGGCGAGCAGCGCGAGCAGGGCCGGTTCCGCCCCCCACGTGCTGCGGTGGTCGATCTGGACGTCGCGCAGCACGTGCTCGGCACGGCCGACCAGGTCCTTGGTGCGGCCGCGCACGAGCAGGTCCGCGGCGAGCGCCGCCGAGCGCAGCGCCGGATCCGTGCGCAGCCGCACCGGCGTGGGACTTTCCGCGGCGGGCTTGGTCGATCCGCGCGAGAACGCTCCGGGGTGCACGCCGGCGAGCCAGCGCTCCAAGTCCTGGAGTTCGGCGACTGCCTCGGCCTCCTGTTCGTGCGCCTGCGCGCGGAGCGGTTCGAGCACATCGCCTGCTTCCGCGACCCGCCCGTGCCAGAGCAGCTGCCGGACCAGCGGCACGCTCTCCCGGGGCGACAGTTCGCCCGCCCGCGCGGCAGCGGCCAGGGGCGCGAGGTGGCGAGCCGCGAGTGCGGGGTTGAGCTGCCACTCCGCGGCGGCCAGCCGGGAACGGGCTGCGGCCTGCTCCTGCCGGCCGGTGCAGGCCCGATGGGCCAGTGCGAGGTAGTCGACCGCTCGGGACCACCCGTCGGCACGCAACTCTTGGTCGGCTGCTTCGCGCAGCACAGCGGGGACCCAGCTGTCCGCGGTGTGCTCCGCCGCCAACAGGTGCCGGGCGATGCCCGCCGCGGACGCGCCCTGGCGGCGGCGCAACCGGGCCGCCCTGCGGTGCAGGTCCGCGCGGCGTTCCACCGGTACGTCGGCGAGCGCGGCGCGCGGCATCGCCGGGTGCCGGAAACCGCTCCCGACGTGCATCCCGATCGCGGCGAGCATCCTCGTCGCGCCGGTCGCCGCCGCGATGTCGAGCGTGGCGAGTTCGGCCACGTCCGCCACGTCCGCGGTTTCCAGCACCGCGAGCGCCCCGGCCACGGCCAGCACGTCCGGTCCGGCGCGGTGCAGGCAGTGGCGCACTGCGCGGCAGTAGCCGGGGCCGGGCGCCTGCTCGCCGCGTCGGGCGTCGTCGAGAAAGGCACGGGCCAGCACCGGGTTCCCGCCGCTGGCGTCGAAGACCTCCGGGGCCGGCGGCCCGCCCGCAGGCGACTGCTCGGCGACGAGCGCGGCCGTCCCCGACCGGGACAGCGGCGGCAGGTGCAAGGTGCTCCGGTTGGAGTGCTGCAACAGCTCGGCGTGGAGCAACGCCCGACCGGGGCCGTGCCCCCCGGTTCCGGTGAACACGACCAGCACCGGCGCGGACCGCGCGCGGCGCACGAGGTAGAGCAGGAAGTGCAGGGAAGGAATGTCCGCGTGGTGCGCGTCGTCGACGGCGATGAGGACCGGGCCGGCCGCGGCGCGTTCGAGCACGACCCCGAGCAGCCCGTGGAACACCCGCACCAGTGCCGGATCCACCGCCTCGACGTCCGGCGCGGCGAGCGACGAGACGGCGGTGCCCTCGTCGAGCAGCTTCACCACCCGGGAGGCCGCGGTCTCCGGACGCACCGCGTGGAACAGGTCGCTCAGCACGCCCAGCGGCAGGTTCCGCTCCACCGGTGAGCAGGCGGCGTGCAGGCACTGCACGCCGGACTCCGCGGCGCGTGCGAGCAGCGTCCGCAGCAACGCCGTCTTTCCGTTGCCCACGGCGCCCTCGAGTAGCACCAGGTGGCCGCGCCCTCTCGTGCAGTCGGACACGCGCTGGTCCAGGAAGTCCACGTGCTCTTCGCGCTCGACCAGGTCCATCGATCGCCTCCCCCTGATCCGGGTGCGGGTTCCACGTCGCCGCACCCGCATCACGTTAGGAGCCACCCGGTTCGCGCGAGCAGACGCGCAGTTCCACTGATCCCCCATTCCGCGGGCACTCCGGTGCGCCGCCGGAGGGCGTCCGATCGCATCTGACTCCAATGTGGACGGTCATCGTTCCCTGGAACGGCCGAGTCGCTGGTCGATGAAGTCGAACACCTCCGATGCCGAGGCGTCCCGGAGCTGCCCGGCAACGTCCTGCTCCTGCTCCGCCCCCCACTTCGTCGCCAAGGCGCGCAGCCGGGCGGAGACGGCCTGCCGGGTCGCGCTGTCACCGGCGAACGAATCCAGTGCCGCCTCCAGCCGGTCCAACTCGGCCGCGACCGGGGACTCGGCGCGGTCGTTCGGGACGAGCAGCACCGACAACGCGTCGGCCAGCGCGATCGGGGTGGGGTGGTCGAACAGCAAGGTCGCAGGCAGATCGATTCCGGTCGCCGCGACCAACCGGTTGCGCAGTTCCACGGCGGTCAGGGAACCGAAACCTGCTTCCCGGAAGGCCCGGTCCGCCTCGACCGGGCCGCCCAGCACACGGCCGATGTGCTCGTCGACGAGTTCCAGCATCCGGCGGCGCCGGCCACCGGCCGGTAGCGCGGACAGGTCGCGAACCAGCGACTCCCGGTTCGCGACGGGATCCACGACCGCGGGGGGCTCCTGCGACGCGGGGGGCTCGTACCCGTTGTCCGCCCTGGTCTCGGAGTTCTCCGGTGGCGGATCGGGCCAGTAGCGCGAGTGGCGGAACGGGTAGGTCGGCAGGTCGATGGCGCGTGCGCCCCTGCCCGCGAACACCGAAGGCCAGCGCACGTCGATGCCGCGCACCGACAACCGGGCCAGCGCGGTCAGCACGCTCGAGACCTCCGGGCGGCCCGGGGGCGAGGACGCGACCACGGCGCACCGGGCGTCCTGGAGGCCGAAACCTTCTTGGACGAGGGTGCTCAGGGCCGTTCCGGACCCGACCTCCAGCAGGTCGGTCACGCCCTGCTCGCGCAGGCACCGCACGCCGTCGGCGAAGCGGACGGCGCGCCGCACGTGGTCCACCCAGTAGCCGGGGTCGCACAGCAGGCCCGGCTCCGCGATCCGGCCGGTGAGGTTGGACACGACCGGGGTCCGGGGCTCGGAGTAGTTCAGCTTGCGAGCGATCCGGCCGAACTCGGCGAGCGCACCGTCCATGTGCGGGGAGTGGAAGGCGTGGCTCACCCGCAACCGCTTGGTTCGCCGGCCCTGGGCGCGGAACGCCTCCTCGATCTCGGCGACCGCATCCGCATCACCGGAGACCACCGTGGACGCCGGGCCGTTCACCGCCGCGATCGATACCGCACGTTCGTCCAGCAGCGCCAGGACTTCCTGTTCGGGAGCCTGAACGGCGAGCATGGCTCCGTCGTCCCGCTGGTCCCGCATCAAGCGACCGCGTGCCGACACCAACGCGCACGCGTCCGGCAGCGCCAGCACGCCGGCGACGTGCGCCGCGGTGAGCTCGCCGATCGAATGCCCCACCAGGAAGTCCGGCCGCAGTCCCCACGATTCCAGCAACCGGAACAGCGCGGTCTCCATCGCGAACAGGGCGGCCTGGGTGTGCTCGGTGCGGTCCAGCAGCTCCGCTTCCGGGCTGCCCTGCTCCGCGAACACGACCTCCCGCAAGGAGGTGCGCGTTCCCGCGCAGCGGTCCAGTTCGTCCGCGACGACGTCGAAAGCACGGGCGAACGCCGGTAGCGCGTCGTAGAGCTGCCGGCCCATCCCTGCTCGCTGAGCGCCCTGACCGGGGAACATCATCGCGAGCCTGCCGGTGCCGCTGCGCCCGGTGAGCACGTTCGGCGCGGGCGTACCGCTCGCCAGCGCCGCCAAGCCGGTCAGCGCCGCTTCCCGGTCCTCGGCGATGATCACGGCTCGGTCGTCGTGCTCGGCCCGGGTGGTCACCAGCGAGTGGCCGAGGTCGTGGAGGTCCAGGTCCGGATCGTCGGCGAGCAACGAGCGGATACGGGCGGCTTGGGCTCTCCGGGCGGCGGCGCCCCGCCCGGAGAGCACCAGCGCGACGGTCGTGGGCCGGGCATCTTCCTCGGGACGCTCCGGTCGTTCGACCGGTTCGGGTGGCTGTTCGAGGATCAGGTGTGCGTTGGTGCCGCTCACGCCGAACGACGACACCGCCGCCCTGCGCGGATGATCAGTTTCCGGCCACGCCCGCTGCTCGGTCAACAACCGGACGTCACCCGAGGACCAATCCACCTCCCGGGACGGCTCGTCCACGTGCAGGGTCTTCGGCAAAATCCCATGCCGCATCGCCAAAACCATCTTGATCACACCGCCGATGCCGGCGGCCGCCTGCGCGTGTCCGATGTTCGACTTCAACGAGCCCAGCCACAACGGCCGATCAGCCGACCTGCCCTGCCCATAAGTCGCCAGCAACGCCTGCGCCTCGATCGGATCACCCAGCGTCGTCCCGGTTCCGTGCCCCTCGACGGCGTCCACGTCCACAGCGGACAGTCCCGCCCGCTCCAACGCCGCCCGAATCACCCGCTGCTGCGAAGGACCGTTCGGCGCCGTCAATCCGTTCGACGCGCCGTCCTGGTTCACCGCCGACCCGCGCAACACCGCCAACACCTGATGCCCGTTGCGCTCGGCTTCCGACAACCGCTCCAGCAGCACCAACCCGACGCCTTCGGACCACGCCGTGCCGTCGGCGGCCGCCGCGAACGCCTTGCACCGGCCATCCGGTGCCAACGCGCGCTGCCGGGAGAACTCCACGAATCCGCCGGGCCCCGCCATCACCGTGACGCCGCCCGCCAACGCCATCGAGCACTCGCCCTGGCGGATCGATTGCGCAGCAAGGTGAATCGCCACCAACGACGACGAACACGCCGTGTCCACCGTCACCGCCGGACCCTCCAAACCCAACGTGTAGGACACCCGACCCGAAGCGACGCTGCCCGACAGGCCGGTGAGGCGGAACCCTTCCAGCTCCGCGGAGGAGCCGATCAACCGATCGCCGTAGTCGTGATTGGTGACGCCGGTGAACACGCCGATGTCCTTGCCCCGCAACGAACTCGGATCAACACCCGCCCGCTCGAACACCTCCCACGACACCTCCAACAACAACCGCT